>JASHYD010000263.1 GCA_030043175.1 Xanthobacteraceae bacterium
GGCGTAAGCAGAAAACCGGCCCGCACTCTCGTGGTGCCAAACCAGGAGAGCTTTGTGCTCACTGCGTCCGTCGTATTGGAGATCGAGGTCGCGTCGAAATCCGTCTCAAGGCCGAGGACGAACGTCCCGAACTGCTTGTTGTAGCCGACCTGAACGCCGCCGACGACGCCGCTGCCGGTCACGCTGCTGGCGACCGACGCGCCGAAAGCGCTTGCAGTGGTGTTAAAATCAGTCGAGCCGAAGCCGACATTGCCGCCGATATAGAGGCCGTCCCATGGCGACGCCATGAAAGTCGGAGCCTGTACCGGTGCTTTGCGGCCAAATCAACCGCGCCCCGAAGCGGCAACGAGGATGGCCGCTACGGTACCCAGAACTACTTTTTGCATCATGGAATTCCCCCTCTTGGAGCCCCCGCCAATGGCGGTTTGAGGGGCGCGAAATGACCATTGTGACCCTAGATGTGACCCTAGAGTCGTAATACCGACACGGTCGAATTTTCGCCATTGTTGTTGAAACGCGACATAAACTCGCCTGACTTCCGCAAATACGCCTCGTTAAGCCCCGCTCGCGGTCTCGCCGCAGCATCCCGCTCGAAAGTAACCCTAATTCGGCGCCGCACTGGTTTTGGCGCGGCGCCGGACTTATCCCTATTGATGGCCGTCGCGCGGATGACCGGCCCGCGAGAGAATGATCGTCATGGCAGCGAATTTCGATACCGCCTCGGACTGCGCCGACGTCGTGGATTTGGCGTGGGCCGAAATGGATGAATTCTTCAAGGCTCTTGGGGCGAGGGGGCCGGCTGCGACGCCCGAGCAATGGGACGAAGACCGCGCCCGGTTCGTCGAAATTCAAGAGCGCTGCAATTCTCTCGTATTTAGGGATCTCCGAACCGGCCGAGGTCAGCAATCCTCGGCCCCGTTGGGGCAAGCCGTGGCAGGTTTGGACTTTCGTGCGGCGGGTGTCCAAATCGGACAGGTCAGGAGTTTTTTTACGAAGGGAAAACGCAATGTCTGACGATGAAGTGCCGCGGGACGATGAATGGTTGCGAAGGTTAGCACGCAATCTTCTCCCACGGCTTCCGTCCGATCGAGACAAGGCGCTGCGGGTGATCGGCCATTTATGTGCACTCGTCCAGTCACGTGACGGGGGCGGCACGAGGCCGCGGCCGACCCTCACCGTCGTTGAGGGAGGGCCGCGATGACTAACGTCGTGGATTATCAGCCGCCGACCACCGACGAGACGCCGGTCTTGATCTCGACATCGGATTGCTATGATGCCGACGTGATGACTGATGCCATGGAGCCGCGGCACTTGCGCGGTGAAGCGCTCAACGTGCATCCCTACATCCCGCCGCGGATGGGCGCAGCGCACCTGTTCTATTCGGCCGACGGGCATAGCGTCGCGCTTGCCGAGCTCGTCACCTGGGATGACACGAATTGGTACATCCGGCATCTTCATCCGGACCCCGAAAAGATCATGCGGCTGTCTCGGACCTGGTGGCCAACAGCCCACGTGGTCGTCGGGCCCCCTGGTGATGAGCGAAATGAGCAGGCCGAGCGAGCTGTCGAGCGCCGCCGGGCGCGCCGCCCGCAAGCTCGCCCTGACCTGATTGCACATCCTGCGTCAGTTCGTAGGGGGCCCTTTGTATTGCTGCACGGCCACGCCAGCGGCAATCCACGCGACCGCGACCGGCACGGCGGCAATGACGAGCCCCGCCAGTTCAAAGCCTTCGGCCGCTAACGAACGCGGCCCACTTTGGCTCCCATTCATGCGTCCACGCCATCGTGGCGCTTAGCGATTTCGCGGCATTGCGCATCGCGCCGTAAGGCCGCTCCGGCGATCTGTTGCCGGCTCAGCGGCGAATGCCGCCTTCGCGGGCGAGCTCGCACAGCACGATCGGCCTACTTGTTCATATGGCAGGAGGTCTCGGGCTCGTCGTCCCCGAGCGTATCGAGCTCGTTGGTGCGGTGGAGAAACCCCTCCAAAGGCGCGCTTGCCACCACCATGTAGGGCGCCGCCAGCAGCACGGCCTGGCGCACCTGATGATCCCATGGCCTCACTGACACCGGCAGCCCCTTGTCGCCGTCGAACCCCGCATCGCCGAGGATGAAATCGCGCTGCTTGGCGAACTGCGCCGAGCGCGTACGCAACGCCGCCTGCACCACCATCTTTACGGCGACCCACGCGGCCCAGTCCGCGCTTTCCATGCGGCGCCCACCCGACTTCTTGTCGAACCGGGTGTTAACCTGCGGCGCGCCGTTGTGCTCCCACGTCCAGTGCCATGCCACCGGTTCAAGATCAATGCTTCCCACCACCGGCCGCGGCAGCACGGTATGGTAGGGCACCTGGCGGGCGAAATCGAAAGCCTCGTCGGCGACGAAGACCACGTCGTAGTTGCCGCGAATGGCGCTCAGCAGCGCTGGATTGTTCTGCTCGCGCTCGCGCGGGTCGGTTCCTGGCTTAAAATGCTGGTCGGCGACGATCCTGGCGCCGAATTTCTGCGCCGAGCGGGTGAACGCCCTGACGGTCTCCGCGTCGGTGGGCAGCGGCCCCTCAAACACCAGGATGTCGCGCCATTTGCGCGATGCCAGGTATTGCATCAGCGCATCCATGCGCATCGCGAGGCTCGGAATGACATGCACGAATTCGCGCGCGCAGAGCTCGCGACGCAGGCCATCATCTTCGGCCGAGACGTTGAACAAAAGCACATCGCGTCCTTTTGTGGCGGCCGCAAGGGGCTTGAAGGCATCCGCCGGCGCATCGATCAGGAAAAAGTGGATATCGCGCCCTTCCAGCGCCGCGATGACGGCCGGTGCGACTTCGGCCGGCGACTTCACCGTGATGCGTTCAAGCCCAAACTGGGTGTTAAGCACCCGCACCAGCGCGGCGGCTTCGTCGATGCCGATCTGCGCGCCCGCGAACGGATGATCGCGGGTTTTCAGGATCAGGCGTTCGTAACCGCGAATGGGCTCGTAGCGCGGATCGCCTTCGATCTCCACATAGCCGATTACGGCCTGTTGCCGCGGCGGCGTGGCCTGCGCAAGCGCAGGCGCAATGAAATTGAAAAAGGCGAAGAGGACCGCAAGTGCAGCCTGCGCGAAGGTGCCGGCAGGTGCCGCCTTCACCCGGCGCGATGACAGGCTCCGCGCCGTGCGTGCAAAAAATCTAATCATCGATCACCACGCCCCATGGAATGCGGCCCACCGGAATCGAAACCGTGGCCTTGCGAGTCTTGAGGTCGATCACGGTCACGTCATCGCCGAAGCCGTTGGCGACATAAAGCGTCCTCTCGTCACGCGACATGCCGAGACCCCAAGAGCGCTTACCGACCAGGATGTAGCCCTGGACTTTGCGGGTCGGCACATCGACCACGGCGACGTGAGCCGCGTGGCCAAGTGTCACATACGCGGTCTTACCGTCCCGGGTCATGCGCAGGTCGACCGGCGTCACGTCGGTCTTGCGCATGCCCGGCGGCAGGAACTCGATCTTGTCTACGACGGCAAATTTCTCCCGGTCGATGATGTAGACCTCGCCGGACAGCTCGGTCGACACCCATAATTCCTTGCCGTCGGGGGTCGCCGCGAAGCGGCGCGGCCTGGTGCCGACCACGACATCCTGCACCACGTTGCCCGCGTCGGCATCGATGAGGTGGACGAGATCCCCGACTTCGGATGTCACGTAGACGAAGTGACCGTCTTCGCTCACGAACACGCCCTCCGGCTCGGCGCCGGTTGGCACCTCCTGGACAATGATGTTCTGGTCCATGTCGATCACCGAGAGGGAGGAGCCCTCCTCATTGGACACGTAAATGCGGCGCCGGGACTCGTCGATGCCGAAGGTCTCGGGGCTCGCTCCGGTCGAGAGCTTGCCGACCACCGCGAGCTTGGCAACGTCGATGACATCGATCACGTCGTCATCGCCGCAGGCCACATAGAGCTTGGTGTGGTCCGCGCTGAAATGCATATCGCGCGGACGCCGCGACGTCTTGAGATCCTTGACAACCTTGTAGGTCTTAGGATCGATAACGATGATGTTGTTGGTCTTTTCGTTGCTGACGAATACCAGGCCGGTGTCCTTGGTCCATCCTGCCGAGGATAGCACGGCAACGAATACGGCAATCAAGAGCGGCGCCGATAGCAGGCGAAGGATGGGCACGGACGATTCCTCTTTTGCTTGCGAAGGCGATTGGTCCCAGCGTACGACTTATCCAAGCGGCCGGGCAAGCGCCCCATGCTAGCTGCGACCGGGGACGTCCCGCCGGCATCAGGCAAAGCTGACGAGCGGGCGGGGCGCCCGCGGTCGCAGGTAGCGTGGCGGCGCGCTGCCTGCAATGCAATTCCGCCGCGCAATGGGAGTTACCGCCTGATGGACGATCGCTCCGCCGGCGTAGTTGCGGCCCCAGCCCTGCTGTTGGACAACGTCGTAAAGAGCTACGGGCCGATCCGCGCGGTGAACGGCGTCAGCTTCGTGGCGCGCCCCGGTGAGTTCATCGCACTGCTCGGTCCCAATGGGGCCGGCAAATCGACCCTCTTCCAGCTGCTCTCCGGGCTTTTCGTGCCGGATTCCGGGCGCATCGAGGTGATGGGACACGACATGACGCGGGACGCCGTGCCGGCACTGGCACGGCTCGGCATCGTGTTCCAGCAATCGACGCTCGACCTCGAATTGTCGGTGACCGCCAACCTTCTGTTTCATGCCGGCCTGCATGGCATTCCGCAGAGCGTCGCCAGGCCGCGCATTGAAGCGGAGCTTGCTCGCCTGGGGCTTGCCGACCGCGCCCACGACAAGACCTCCCGGTTGAGCGGCGGAAATCGCCGACGCGTGGAGCTAGCCCGCGCACTCCTTCACCAACCGAGAGTGCTACTGATGGACGAGCCAACCGTCGGGCTCGACCCGGCAAGCCGTACCGATCTCCTCAAACTGCTGTTGACCATGCGCATTGAGCGGGCGGTCGCGGTGCTGTGGGCAACGCACTTGTGCGATGAAGTGGCCGACGCCGACCGCGTGATCGTCATGCACAAAGGCAAAGTGCTCGCTGACGCCACGCCACGCAAACTCGTCGCCTCCGCCGGCGTTTCGACCGTCGAGGAGGCGTTTTTAGCGATGACCGGCGCAGGGGAGGAGAAGCGGTTGGTGGGGGGATAAATCGCGCCGCCTTCTCGCCGCGCAAGAGTGCCAGCGCAGGCGCTGCCGCAATGCAACATTCGTCAGACGTCCAATCCTGCGCGTGGCGTGACAACACGATGTGTGCAGGTCTGGGAGGGCGTTGACCTCGACGCCCAGGCTCTTTGCTGTCCATCCGCGCAGTGCAGGAATGAGCCGAGCATAAGCGCGATGACGAACTCCTCGCCGAACCGGGATGACGCCTGGCCGACGAGGGCGATCCGCCCGCCTCCGAGCGGGTTGTGCGCCGCGGGAAATCCGACCATGCGGCGGAAATTCTTCGGCCTTTTCTCCCGCGCAAGCTAGACGAGACTGAATGGCCGAAACATGGCGTTTCTCCGACCAAGTGGGCCGCCAGTGTTGCCGCAATATCACATATCGAGCTTCAATGGGTCTTTTAGCCGAAGGTAGCGATACTTTGATGTCAAACGACATTGACACGGCTATGTCAGCAACCGCACATTCTGCCGCATCGTGGTTCACGAGGATGGGGTGGGCGGACATGAGGGGCATAAAAGGGTCTCTTTTATCAGCGGCTTCTCTCGGAGTGATGGTTCTTGGGTGCAGCGGTGCCGCATACGCCGCCGACCTGAGCACCATGCCGACGAAGGCGCTGCCGGTGGCGCCGGGACCAACGACGTGTACGAGTATCCAGGACTTCTTTACGACGGCCTGTCAGCTGGCGTGGTACGGCGTGCGGTTCTATGGCGCGGTCGACGTGGGGGGCGGCTACGAAACCAACGGTGCGCCGTTCGCGAAGTTCACAGCTCCTGGCGTTAACTATTTCCCGGGGAAGATGAACTTGGGGGCGAAATGGCTGGCTTCGCCCAATGCGCTGAGCGTGTCGAACATCGGCATTCAGGTCAAGGAGCCGATCGGCGGCGGATGGTCTTTCGTCAGCCAACTGGAGGCCGGGTTCAACCCGTACTCATTCCAGCTCGCCAACGGCGTCCACTCGGTGTACGCCGAGAGAGGCGTTCCTCTTGCTCTGCAGAACGCATACGGCGATTCCAATTCTCAGGGTTTGTTTTACAATGACCTGGGTTTCGCCGGCATTAGCCATGACACCTACGGCACCCTCACCTTCGGGCGGCAAAACACGCTGATGGCGGATGCCATCCTGGCCTACGACCCGATGGCCAGCTCGCTCGCTTTCTCGGTGCTCGGCTTCTTCGGAGCATGGGGAGGCGGCGGCGACACCGAGGATCGCAAAGGCACGACGGCGATAAAATACCGCGTCAACATCGCCAATTTTCACTTGGGCGCGTTCGGTCAGGTCGGCGGCTACGAGGAAGGCAACGCACAGAAAGGCGCGGTCCAGGGCGACATAGGGGCAGACTTTAGAGTGGGTCCCGGCGTGTTGTCGGCCGACGCCCTGGCGGGCCACACCAAGGACGCCGTGAGCATTACCATCGTTGGTCCAACCAATGCCTTCGGGAACCCGACCAATATCTTCACCCCGGGTTTTGCGAACGCGTTCATGAATGCGACGCTCTCCGACAATACGAACGTGATGCTGAACGCGAAGTACACCATGGACCGGCTCAAGCTCTATGCCGGCTGGGAGTGGATCGATTTTACGAATCCCAGCAATCCGTTCACCATCCCGGGCACTGGCTTTAATGATATCGCCGGAGATTTTGTCTGCTTTGACTGTGTTGCCAGCGGCGGCACGCAGATCAGCAGCACCGCGTTCAACGGCGGCGACAAAATCCTGCAACTGGCATGGTTCGGCGCCACCTACGGGATCACCGACTCGCTTGATCTGACGGGTGCCTACTACCACGAATGGCAGAACAACTTCTCGGGCGGAGCCGCCAACGCAGCCAAGGGGACGTGCGCGCTGGCAACGACCGCGCTCTCTTCGTGCCAGGGCACACTGGATGCGGCGTCCGTTGTTCTGGACTGGAGGTTCGCCCCGAAGTGGGACACCTATATCGGCACCATGTACAATCGGCTAAGCGGCGGCCTGGACAACGGCTTCCTCGCGAAAGACAGCTTGTCGACCGTAGGGGGCCTGCGCTTCCGCTGGTGAAGCGGCCCGCAAGCTCAGACACAAAACCTCTCCCGGCGTCAGCCGGGAGAGGTTTTTTTTGCAATGGACTGAGCTGAGGTGATCAATTTTTGGCGATCGCTTTTTGAAAATTCGAACTTGCCAGCGGCGTCACGTTGACCCGCTGGATTTTTTTTGATTGCGCGGACTTCACCACCCCCACCTAAATGATCCGTCATTGAGCCCATTATAACCCCGGCTGCACTGCGGGAAGGCGACGTGCACGCAGTCATAAACGAGCGGGTGCGCAGGTATGCGAAATTGAGTCGGATACTCGGCAGGTCTGCCGATTTCTGGCTTGGCCATCGGATGCTTGTGTGCAGGGTCAACCGGCTTCTTGACGGACGCGTAAGCATCCCCGAGGCCCATCGCCACACAAAGCGTCAAGCCGGCGATTATCGACTTCCTCATGTCCCGTATCCTCCTACAGCGCCAACCGGATAGGCTTCCCGGGGGCGGAGGGGCAATTTGCCCTGTGATGACGTGGGCTTTTTCGACCTGCTCCGCCAGTTCAATGGATCGTGAGCTTCAGGGTTCCGAAGCCGACTTACTTGTAATCTCGGCAGTGTGATCACGCATCTGGAATCAGTACTCGAAAAGGTCGCCGATGCTTTGAACCTCTTGGGGCTGGTAGGCGACCAAACTGTTGCCCTCCCGCTTCCCCCCTCAGCCGGGAGGCCAATTGCCGAGGCCCCGCTGATCCCCCCTTCAGCGGGGCCTTTTCAGCAATCCGCTGTTGGCTGAGGTCCCCGGGCCTACGCAGGAAGGTAACGGGATGGCAGCGACAGTCGCCGTCAAGTCCCGCATGAAGGCGGGAGGGAGCTTCGATTTCAGCCGAACCAATACCGAAGCCGCATGCTAACGCTTCGGCGGCAGCGGAATGCCTGAGAGCGGGCGAAACTCGATCTGCTGGGCCTGTCGCAACAGCTCGATTTCGATATTGGAAAGCCCGGTCTCAGGACGATTGGGACCGTTGAGCTGGTCGAGTTTCGCATCCATTCTGTTGGAATCGTCGTTCTCCATGTCGCTCGCCGTCCCCTCCTGGGGATTGCCCGCCATGATCTCGTCCTTCGCCTTGTTGGAGCGATCGGCCAAGGGCGGAGAATACCTCAGCTGGTAGGATCGCGGCACGCCGCTGGGAACGTTGTTTTCGTCAAGCTCCTCGACCCACAGGTAGATCGCGCCGGGATCTCCCACCTTCGGGTCCGGCTCGACGACGCGCGTCCACAACAACTGAAAGCGGTGCGGAAGCTGGCCGGCGCCCGGCCAGCCCAGCAGACTCTTGGTGGCAAAAAAGGACTCGATGAAGAATGCCGACGTCACGACAATGACGACGCCCTTGAGCCACCATGCAAATCGCGAGGTCAGGCCCATGCACAAGAGCAGCACGGCCATGACCACATAGGCGATCGCTATTGCAAGAACGACAATCGTCATCGGCAAGACTTCGACCTCCGTTGCCGTACTGGCTTGTCTGTCCGCTCATTTGGCGCCGCCCGCGTTGCGGCGGACGCTGCGTGTCAGCTGAATGAGCGACTTGTCGCGGTGATTGACGTCAAGAACATCGCCGTTGTCGGAGATCTTGAAGCGCGCCGCAGTCTTCTCCTGCCCCATGTGGTCGAGCATAATGGTATCGTAGTAAACCACCTCGACGGTCGGATTCACCTTTTCGATCTTCACGGAGACCGGCACGGGCGCCGTCGTCGTTGCCAGATAATAATTGACGTTGACGGTATATTCGCCGGCCACGATGCGTCGGATGCTGACGGTCTCCTGGCGGATCGGACTCGAGATTTTGCGGCCAGCCACGGTGATCGAATTGTTGAGGCCGCCGCGGTCGTCGCGATCGAGCGTCATGAAGCCCGCCTCGCGCTCGTGATACCAAACGATATTGCCGAGCGGATCCTCCGTATAGAGGTCCATGTCGTCGGGGTGACTGTCGGGCCAGCCCAGCGTGATGATGAATTCCGCCTTGCTGTCGATCTTGCCTTGCTTGGCCTCGGGATTGATCACCAGCAAGGCGATGAAAAATAGAAATGCAACCACCTGCAGCGCCTTGAACAACATGACGCTGAAAGGATCGAACGGCTTGTCGTCGGGATAGTTACTGAAGCCGTCCATGCTGCGCTCGCTCGAGGACGGAGACCACGAAGACTTCGGTCAGGTTGGTGGCGATCCCGAACAGCCGTTGGGTCGCCTTGTCGAGCATGTAGTATTGCGTTTGAACAAGGATTGAGCCGATCAGCCCGGTCAACGTGGTGTACA
>JASHYD010000264.1 GCA_030043175.1 Xanthobacteraceae bacterium
GCGGCAAATCGGATACATTCGTCGCTCCGCGGAAAGCCTTCTTGAACTTGTCAACGATCTTCTCGATCTCGCAAAGGTAGAGGCCGGCAAGGTCGAGGTTAAAGTGACGTCTTTCACAGTTTCAAGCCTGTTCGGTGCTTTGCGCGGGGCGCTGCGCCCTCTCCTGGCCAGTCCTTCCGTGGAGCTGATATTCGACAGCGCCGATCAGATGCCAGAACTCGTGACCGACGAAGCCAAGGTCGCGCAAATCCTCCGGAATCTTATCTCCAACGCACTCAAGTTCACGGAAAAAGGTGAAGTCGCAGTGCGAGCCGAGTATGATGTAGACTCCAAACTTGCCACATTTTCAGTTCGGGACACTGGCATTGGAATAGCTCCCCAAGATCAATCGCGAATATTTGAAGAATTTTCGCAGGTCGATACGCGACTTCAAAAGAAGAGCAAGGGCACTGGTCTTGGTCTACCGCTATCCCGATCGTTGGCTGACCTCATCGGCGGAACCATCCGAGTGGAAAGCGTCCTCGGTCAAGGATCTGTCTTTACTCTGGCCATCCCGGCAGTAGTTGCTGGCGCGGTCGCCGCCCCGGCCGCCGAGTTATCCAGGAAGCGCGTGCTCGTCATCGACGACGATGACACTTTCAGATACATCCTCCGGCAAATTATTGCCACCGAGCCCCGCTATGAGGTGCTGGAAGCAAGCAACGGCGGCGATGGATTGCGCCTGGCTAAAAACGAACGGCCCGACGTGATTGTTCTTGATCTTCAGATGCCGCACGTCGACGGCTTCACAGTATTGCAGGAGCTCAACGCGGATCGGCGCACCAGCATCATTCCGGTCGTCGTGTCGACGTCGCTCGCGGTGAATGCCGAGTTGAAGGCGCGACTGCCGGTCGGCGCGCGGTTGATCTCGAAAAACCTGATCTCGCGCGAAAACGTTTCCCTGTTTCTGCGCGACGCAACCGGCTCACAGGTCTCCCCATGAACACGACCACGCAAGTCACAATACTCAATGTCGACGACCAGGAGGTGGCGCGGTATGTCAAAACGCGCGACTTGCAGCAAGCCGGTTTTGCAGTTCTGGAGGCGAGTACCGGCACCGCTGCGTTGCGTATGGTCGAGCAACACGAGCCGCCGATCATCCTTCTAGATGTGCACCTTCCAGATATAATCGGGTACGAGGTGTGCAAGCAAATCAAGCGAAAGTGGCCGAGCATCATGATTCTCATGACCTCGGCAACCTTCACGACCTCTCACGATCGCATTTACGCGCTTGAGTCCGGCGCGGACTCCTTTCTCGCTCAGCCAGCAGAACCACTTGAGCTTACAGCCGCCATCAATGCCCTCTTGCGGATTCGCCGCACCGAGGGGGAGCTGCGAGCGCTAAATGAAACATTGGAACGGCGCGTGCAGGATCGGATCGCTGAGCTCGCGAAGGCCAATGAAAAACTGACCAGCGAAATCGCGCAGCGCCAGGAGGCGGAAGCGGCTCTCGTTCAGGGTGAAAAGATGCAGGCTGTAGGGCAGCTCACCGGCGGCTTGGCGCATGATTTCAACAACCTGCTCACTGCAATTCTTGGCAGTCTCGATCTCATTCGTCGCTATAGTACGGAGGCACGGATCCAACGCTTGGCCGATAGCGGGCTCTCCGCCACGCGGCGTGGCGTGAAACTTACGGCCAAATTACTTGCGTTTTCTCGCTCACAACAGCTCACGACGGTTCCACTCAATGTGAATAGGCTCATCGCCGGCATACATGATTTGATCAATCAGACGCTCGGGACAAGCATTACGGTTAACGTCAAATTGGATCCCAAGCTTCCGCCCGCCATGGGAGACATAAATCAGCTCGAGCTCGCCGTCCTTAATCTTTCGATCAATGCAAGGGATGCGATGCCCCGCGGTGGTATGTTGACAATTGCAACAGCGATTGCACCCGACGAGCCGAATACAGTGACGATCGCGGTCTCCGATACGGGTTGCGGCATGCCGCCGGAAGTCGCAGAGCGCGCCTTCGATCCCTTTTACACAACGAAACCTGCTGGCAAGGGAACGGGGCTTGGTCTGTCGCAAGTTTACGGCATTGTTAAGGAATGCGGTGGCGAGGTAACGCTTGCGAGTGAAGTTGGAAAAGGCACGACCGTAACCCTCAGCTTGCCGCGCGCCGAAGTGAGCGCCCCTTCGATTTCGCCCGCAGACGCTACCACTTTGCCGGCCGGGCGATCGGAAAAGCTCCTCATTGTCGATGATGACGCGGACGTGCGACACCTCCTCACCGCATTTTTGTCGGACCTCGGATATGAGGTGAGCGAAGCAACTGGCGGCGAAGATGCCTTATCGATCCTCGCTGAGGTAAAGCCCGACATGATGATCATCGACTTTGCAATGGGAGGGTTGGACGGCGCCCAAACCGCACTTGCAGCACGTCAACGGTTCCCTGGCATTCCGATCTTGTTCATTAGTGGGTTCGCCGATACCGAGGCGCTCAGAATCGCAGTTGACGCCGCCCCGTTGATCCACAAGCCCTTCCGGCCCGCCGATCTTGCCGCAGCAGTACGGTCAACCCTCGATGCACGGTCCGTGCCTGTGCGATGACGTCCGGTATTGTCAGGGGTTTTGGCGAGAAAGCCTGGCGTTCTCAATTCGTCGAGCGTGTCAACTCAGCGAAACTGCTTCGATAT
>JASHYD010000265.1 GCA_030043175.1 Xanthobacteraceae bacterium
CGTCAATCTGAACGCGACGACGCGGCACGCGTTCGAACGCGCGGCTGATCTTGAGGCGGCCGAAACCGCTGCCGACATCCGCTCCGTGCTTTCCGCCAACCCGGACGCGGTGGCGCTGGCCCGGCTCTCGGCGAACCCGGCCTACAATGCGCAACTGCGCACGACCTGCGTCGCCACCATGCTGGAAGGCGGCCACGCCACCAACGCCCTGCCACAGATGGCGCGAGCCACCGTCAACTGCCGCATGATGCCGGGCGAGAGAGCGCAGGAGGTCACGGCGACGCTCAAGCGCGTCCTTGCCGACGACCAAATATCGCTAACCCCCATCAGGGAGCCGGTGATCAGCGAGCCGTCGGCGATCGAAGAGGGGCTTTTGAGCGCGATCGAGAAGACCTCGGCCGCGTTCTGGCCGGGCGTGCCGGTGGTGCCGGTGATGAGCACCGGCGCGACCGACGGCAGCTTCCTGCGCAATGCGGGAATCCCCACTTACGGCCATTCCGGCCTTGCCAGCGATGTCGACGACGTCCGCGCCCATGGCCGGGACGAGCGCGTAGCCGTCAAGTCGTTTTTCGAGGGCGGGGAATATCTTTACCAGCTGGTCAAGCGGCTTTCGGGGGGGAAGTGAGTGTCAGGCGACGAGAGAGCTGCGAGCGCGTAGAGCCGATTAACGCCTCATGCGATGGAGCGTACGCCCCAGACTCGGAGACCTGCCCGACTTCAGCACTTGACAAGGCCGAAATCGGCAACCGGCGGTTTGGACTGCGCGTCCTGACGCTCGCCAAGGACGAAGGGTGACCCTCGGCCTTGCATGTGACGTCGTTCGAGACGCATGCTCCGCGGTGGCTCCTGAGGTCGACAACACGAATGAATTAGCGGCAATGGGCAGGAGACGGACGTGATCATTGAATGGCACACCCATGTTTATCCGCCCGAAGAAGCGGCCGCGAGCCCCTTGTGGGGCGGCCGCTGTCCCATGACGGTGGAAAATGTGCTCACCGCCCATCATCAGGAGGGTCTCGCGGTGAGCGTCGTAAGTAATGCCGCGCATTACCTGCGCGAAAAGGACGCGAAGGATCAATTGAAGGCGATTGCCCGCTGGAACGAGTACGCCGCGGAGATCCAGAACTCCCATCCGGGCACGCTTTATTGCTTGGCAATGGCGACGCCATGCGGCGGGCCGGCGCATCTGAAGGAGTTGGAGCGGGCCATCCGTGACCTCCATCTCAAGGGAGTGCTCATCAATTCGAGCCACAAGGGGCATTATCCGGATGACGACGAGGCGCGCGGCTTCTGGGAACTGGTGCAGGGTCTCGACATTCCGGTGATGATCCACCCGCCCCATGTGGGCTTCGGCGAAGAGCGCATGAAGGAGTATCGGCTCGCCTCCAGTGTCGGGCGCCCGGCCGACCTCTGCCTCGCGCTGTCGCGGCTGATCGTGCGCGGCATTCTGGAGGATTTTCCACGGATCAAGATCGTGGCTTCGCATGGAGGCGGCGGCATCTGCGAAGTGATCGGTCGGCTCGACTATGCCTATGAGCTGCAGGAGGAGGCGTTTTTTCTCGGGCCCTATGCGCCCATGAGGATCAACCACGCGCCAAGCCATTACCTGCGAATGATGCATTTCGACAGCGTGACCTATCACGCTCCGGCAGCGCGCCTGGTGCTCGACACCGTCGGCGCCGACCACGTGCTCTACGGCAGCGATGCGCCGCCGCTCACGTCCCTCAAGCCGCGCGCCATCAAGCTTATCGAAGACCTCAACCTGCCGCCGCGCGAGCGCGACGCGGTGTTCTGGCGCAACGCGGCGCGGCTATTGAAGCTGTCGATGGCGGGCGAGAACGTGGCATAATCTTGGGCGATGCCGAGTTGTGGCCTGACCGCTATACGTCATGCTCCAGATTTGAAGTTGTTTCCGGCTAGATATCCGCAAGCGTTGCACGGCAAGACAACCGTTCTGGAAAGGCGCTGCGGCTACGAAGGCAAAGAAGCCCATCAATTCCCTTGCCTCTTCTCCTCCGCGGGTTGGCTGCGCAGGCACTCCACGGCCTGGCCTTGGCAGGCGATTCCGATATTGGAGCATATCGTCCCTGCAGCATCGCGTCGGCAGGTGACGCAGCGATCTGTCCACTCCGCGCATCCCGGCGGCTGCGCCTGGACTGCTGGATTGTTCGCCGGCACGGGCGATTTCGCCGGCGCGTTCGGCACGATATCGCCAGACGGCAACGTCGGGTCCGCCGAGCAATTCGCACATGGCGCCGGCGGTTCCGCCGCGCGGGCCACGACAATCGCATTGACCACAACGGCGATGACGAGCGAACTGCGGCAAATGCGGGCATGACGGACTGACCACGACGGGGGCAACATCGCTTCGCCTCATCCCTGTGCCGAATGTCCGATATAGGATTCTATATCGGTCGACGCTGGCGGTCTGCCAGTAACGAACTATAACACCTTCGCTCGCACCATGTTGGTCTCTCACGATAACCGCTGTGCCTGCCTTCTGGTTATCGAGGCCGCACCCGCGAACGCCCTGGCGACTCTTCAGAAAGCCGAAAACCGAACTTTACTTTATCCGGACCGTAAGTCATTGGCAGTACTCGATTTGTTTGATCGAGTACTGACTACAGTTCAGATTTTGACTCTCAGTAGATCTAGCGCGCGCTGCTGAATCTGTGTCGGTCTCGTGATCACCGTCATCTCACCAACCTTGCCAAAACTCACGA
>JASHYD010000266.1 GCA_030043175.1 Xanthobacteraceae bacterium
TCGAGCCGCACTGGTGGCTTTTGATGAGGGCGCTTGCCATGGCGCAGCGTTGGCTTAACGTCAATTGCGCTGGCGCTGGCGCAGGAACACTGAGCACTGGCTTGACCGAAGTCTCGGCTTGGATAGGAGGAGCGAGGCCTGCCGCAGATGCAGCGCCAGTGAGCCCTGCCACGAGAGCGCAGGCTGCAAGTTTTCCGTGCATCGATGTCCCCCCCCGTTTTGATTGGCTTTCAGGGTGTTGCGGCCAGCGTATTCAAGCGCATGGGCGTTGACACTATCGCCTAGCGTGGTCGCCCCCGCAACCGGGAGACTCCGCTGGCGCATTCAGTACCTTCAACCGGCAGGCAAAGCCCCGACCCCTGCCGAAGCTCCTCGGAATCAAGAGCCGGGACCGCATGGGGCGAGATCACAGTTCTACCCCACGCACAAAGTTAACGCGGGGCGCAGCAGCGGTGTTCCGGCAAGGTGCGGGCCATCATCGCCGCCCCCGTCGCCGAGAGGCGATGCTGGTTCCCATTACGGGCGAGGCCCGAACGCTGCTCACCATCTGACGGTATTCAACCACCCGTCGGCTTGTGTCAGGAATCTGGGATGCCAGTGGCAGATCCATGAACGGACGCTTGCACTAGTTGCGGTGGGAGGTGCCAAGCAAAATGACAATGTTGATCTTAATTTCTGCAGGCACCTCTTTCCTTACGTGCGTCATGGTTTGCATCCTGATGTTCACCGGGCGCGCTGGCGCCGATCTCACGCCCGTATACAAAGCGTTGCGCGATGGGCGCGATGAGCTGCGCAACATCCTGGCGGCCCTGCAGGCTGATATGCGCGGCACCATCGGCACTCTTCAGCACGACCTGCGGGGTCCTGGTGACGCAACAGCAGACGCTAGACGCACGCCTGAACGGCCAGAATCAGGCGCTAGAGACGCGCCTGAACAACGTCGATACGAAGCTGGGTAATGCCGCCAAGCAGCAAACCGAGTCGCTTTGGCAGGTGGCGGAGCGGCTGCGCAATACGCTCGTGGAAAGCACCACAAGCATTAACAAGGTGCTGAGCGAAAACATGGACAAGATGCGCCAGGGCAACGAGGCGAAACTGGAACAGATGCGGGCGACCGTAGACGAGAAGCTGCAGAGCACACTTGAAGCTCGGCTCGGCGAGAAATTCAAGGCTGTGAGCGAACAGCTCGCCGCGGTGCATCAGGGCTTAGGCGAGATGCAGAACCTCGCCAACGACGTCGGCAATCTGCAACGCACCCTAACCAACGTGAAGACGCGGGGCGGTTGGGGCGAAGCCCAGCTCGGTGCCCTGCTTGAGGATTTTCTGACACCGGAACAATACCAGGCGAACGTGCGCGTTATCCCCGAGTCGAGCGAGCTAGTCGAATTCGCCATCAAGTTGCCGGGTCAAGACGCGGGTACGGTCTGGCTGCCGATTGATTCCAAGTTTCCGCAGGAAGACTATGAGCGGCTGCTGAACGCTCAGCAGGCCGGCGACCCCAACGAGGTCGAACGATACGCGGCTGCACTCGGAAAGGCGGTCCGCTTTCAGGCCAGCCTGATCAAAGACAAATATGTGCAGGTGCCCTACTCGACCGATTTCGCGATCATGTTCCTTCCGACCGAAGGTCTATTCGCCGAAACGGTTCGCCGGCCTGGATTATGCGCCGACGTTCAAAACACCTATCGGGTGATGATCGCCGGCCCCACCACCCTGCGGGCTTTGCTCACTAGCCTGCGGGTGGGCTTCAAGACGCTGGCGATCTCGCAATCCGTCAGCGCTGTCCAAAATTTGCTCGGCGCCGTCAAGTCCGCATTCGAGGACTATTCGACCTCGTGGGAGAGGCTGCGCAAGCAGCTGAACACGGCCCAGAATACGGTCGATGACATACGCAAGAAGACCAATAGGGTCCACAAGGCGCTTCGTGACGTCGAGTCCCCTGCGCTGACTAATGGCGACGCACAGTTATTCGCCCTTTCGGCGCCGTCCTACGAAGGCGAGGCCGGCGAAGAGGTCGAAGCATCGGAATAGTCGGACTCGATGCGCGCATCGGCGCTCTTCGGGTTGGGAAGAAGCCACATCACGCGGGCTTCGCATCGGCAGCCTGATTTCGCCCTTGCGGCCGGTCATCGCCGCTCCATCGCGTATAGCCGCCAGACATCGACCTTGAACTCCGCAGCCGCCTTCGTGATAGCGCTCTGCTTGTCGGGCGCCTCGACGGTGCCGAGCCACACGCCCTTCTTGCTGATCTTGTAAACGTTCCAGCTGATCGGCTTCGGCGGTTCCGGTTCCTTGGCCATGCGGCAAGTATCCGCCGCGAGCTGTGTAGGTTCAATCGGCCGGCTGATGAGCCCCGGCCCTTGCCGAAGCTCCTCGGAAACAAGAGCAGGGACCGCGCGAGGAATACTGGCGTTAGAAACGCGCACCTGGGCTCGTCCAATCGCTGTATCGGCTGCCTTCAAAGGCGGGTCAGTTGACTTTCCTCTGCGATGCGTTCGTAGGATTCCTCTGAGTTCTTGATGCGATATTGGAACTCCCCGTCGCTGTGCGGTACCAGTCTGGTGATTTCGTATGGCCCAGGCGCCGCACGGAGGAAACGCGGACCCGCGAACTGTACAATTTGCCCTACTGTGAACTTGTGCATCGCCGCTACGGTGCCAGAGAGTAAGTCAGGCGCTTCCCACCGAAACGCTCGGAAAAAACATCGGCGTTTACTGGTTTGGTAAAGCAGAACACAACAAAGTCGAGATCGCCACGACGCACGGAATACGTCTGCGGTGCTGCCGATAGAGCCGCTGCAGAGGTACGCACGATCTCGCTGTTCATGAGCCCCCGCAGCTTGTCGGCCGGTAGCACGACATGGTACGGCCATTTACGCCGCAGGTCGGCCTTGCTGATTTCGCCCTTGCGATGGATCATCGCCGCGCCACCGCATACAGGCACCATATCTCGGTTTTGAATTCCTGAGCGGCCTTCTCGACAGCCGCTTGCTTATCTGGTGCCTCGATGGCGCAGAGCCATATGGCCTTCTTTGCAACCCTGTAAACATCCCAACTTGCCGGCGTGGGTGGCATGTGTTGCTCCCGTTCCTGTGTTCAGGCGGGAGCGCAAAGCCTCTCTCAGCCACCGACGCCCGTTGACCGTTGCCGGTGATAAGCAGAACATATGCCGAAGTGGGCAAAATAGCGAATCGCGAGAACGTGGCACGCTGACCCACGATCGAGCCAACGCCGGCCACAGCGGCGGCGTTCCTCACTTCAGACAGCACGCAAGTCTACGTTCGGTAGCCTTCTAGGGCGCGCCGACCGGCCTCAGTGATCCTGATGCGGCCGATAGACTGTCTTCCAGCTTTGAGGTCGTCGCGCTCTGTCGTTGCAAGTCCGGCACGGATGAGGCGCTCCAACGTCTGGCGTTCAAAGCCGTTGAGGACCAACGCCGATTCGGTAACACCGAACGGAATGTCGGCAAGCAATTGAAGTGCTCGGCGCTGCTGCGCGGTGAGATAACGTTTTCGAGGACGCGCCGGCATCTCGCGAAGATTGAGCTGGAGAAAGAATAACATCGAGCGGGGGGAATTCGAAGCTGACAGCCCCGACCCTCGCCTTGTGCTTAGCTTAGATGGGGAGGCCGAGAGCCGGGACCGGCGCACGGCCGTCAATGGGGTATCAAGGTCAACCGTGCGCAACGCTACATTAACATAACACATCATCAAATGTTAATGGGGCGCACCCTCGTGCGTGGCTTCGGCGCCAAGATCCATAATACGCACCCTTGGCGCCGGGGTCCCCGCGCCGTCGCCGAGCCGCGGGCGTCAATCTCGCTTCCAACAGTGCCACGCCACCAAAAACACAACGACAGCGGCCGTGGCAAACAGGGTAGTTAACGTCTCGGGGGTAGCGAACCATTCCACGGGGGCACCGTTTCGCGCGCCCAAAAGGCGCCCGTCGTTGATTAAGTCCGCACCTATTGCTGCGCCCCGTCGCCCCACATCGCGACCGTGAGCCGATAGCCGGGCCGCAATGTTTGTGTTCGCGCCAGCAACCTAATCGCGATTCGGACGGCTG
>JASHYD010000267.1 GCA_030043175.1 Xanthobacteraceae bacterium
CCTCCAAGGAAGAAGCCGAACTTTCGTTCAAACAGGAGCCACTATCCGGTAGCCCGCGCTCGATACCTGAGTATGAACAGCGTGCGCGCGCAGAGCGCGCAAAGACCGCCAAGCTCCGGGTGTTGCGCCTCGCGCGCGAGGCAGCGTTGGCGACGGAGAAACGCACACCTCAAAAGTCATCAAGGACTCTGCGGGGCAGCACGCGCTGTAAAGATTAGCGAGCAGCTTGAGGCTTGAAACGCCCCCGCAGCGAAGAACTTCCGGCACCTTCGATCTATGGCTTCAGCGGGCCGGCGGTTGCCGGGCTCGTTTAGCGGCGGGCTTGCCACGCTGACGCGGGAGCCCAGAACGATTTTTTAGAACGTGCGCTCGGCAAGGCGGGATTTCCGAGCGCAAAGCGATGATCGACCGTAACCACAGGCTTGCGTTGACGAAGCAGTCGGCGCTCCTCAGCATCAGCCGGGGCAGCGTCTACTACGAACCGGCGCCGGTGCCGGATACAGACCTTGCGCTGATGCGGCGGCTCGATGAGTTGCATCTGGAGTTCCCTTTCGCAGGTTCGCGGATGTTGCGCGGCCTGATGGCTGCCGAGGGGAGCAAGGTCCACCGGCGTCACGTCGCAACGTTGATGCGTAGAATGGGGATCGAAGCGATTTATCGCAGGCCCAACACATCGAAGCCTGCGCCAGGTCATCGCATCTATCCGTATCTGCTGCGCGGATTGATGATCGATCACCCGAACCATGTGTGGGCGACCGACATCACCTACATCCCGATGGCACGCGGCTTTGTCTATCTCTCGGCCGTAATGGACTGGTTCGCGCGACGCATCCTAGCCTGGCGGCTGTCGAACACATTGGAGGCTTCGTTCTGCATCGATGCTGTGGAGGAAGCGCTTGCTAAACACGGCTGCCCGCAAATCTTCAACACCGATCAGGGCAGCCAGTTCACCAGTGCCGAATTCATCAGCGTGCTGATCAACAACAGCATCTCGATCCGCATGGACGGCAAGGGCGCATGGCGAGACAATGTCTTCGTCGAGCGCTTCTGGCGAACCGTCAAGTCCGAGGAAGTCTATCTGCACGCCTATGAAGACGTCGGCGAAGCACGGCGATCGATCGCCCGCTACATCGCCTTTTACAACGCAAGGCGACCTCACGTCGCTCTTGACGGCCGCACTCCGGATCAAGCCTACTTCGATCCGCTGCCGCTCCGCACGGCGGCTTAACCCTGGGCCGACGATCCACTTAGCGACGCGGAAATTTTGTTCAAAGGACCGAGGCCACCTCAACTCAACGTCTTCTTTTTCGTCCCTTTGGACGGTTAGGGGTTGGGGTTGGCGGCCTAAAAACATCGAACCTGCTGACACTTGTCATCTCCTCGACTTGATATTCTTCCGTCAAAGGACCTACTGGTGGATAGCTCTCCAAAAACCACTGAAGGAACTTCTCAGCATCTTCCTTGGTCCGAAATCCCTTATTCCGAACCCAGTGATCTGTTTTGATGTTTCTTACATTCCACATGCTGACTTTTCAAACTTTTCGATTTCTCGCTCATAGGTTGGCCTGTCAAGCTTATCATTAAGAGCCGATAGACGGTATCGACAGAGCCTATCACTTGCCGTTAGGGGGCACCGTCAAGGATCGCGCAGCCTCAGTTTCGGTTCGGCGGCCTTGCGCCGGGGACAGAGGAGCGCTCGGCCTTGAGGGCGAGCACCGGCCTCGCGCGTGCGCTCATCTACGAGCGCCGCACGGGCTCTCTGCTGCCCCTCCATCGTCTGACATCGCGGCCTTGGTCCGACCGCGCCTGTTCGCCTCCTCGATGGCGGTGTCGATTTGGCGTCGGTCAAGGTCGTCAACGACATGAATCGTCACGGTTCTTCTTTCAGCCGGATTGAACGTAGGTAGCTCCCGGCCGATACTTGCGGTCATGGCTATCAGGCTTAAGCGTCTTCCGGCCGGGTTCGTCATCCCCGCTCAACCGGTTAAAGCTTCAAAGCCGCCGGTCGGCACTGACCGGGTCCACGAAATCAAACATGACGGCTACCGAATTATCGTTCGCCGGGACGGCCCAACGGTGCCCGCTCTCCCAGCAATGAGATAAATCACATCGCCATCTTACGAACCTCCCGCGCGAACATAGCGACCAAGTTGTAGCGGGGTGAATGAGCACCCCCACTCACAGAAGGAGGACGATGTTCACTTCGGCCGCTCCCCAACACGTGCCGCAGTCACATCTTACTCTCAGAGCGTTCCATCCTATTGGCGTTCCCTCATCTCGAATCTAGGAGAAGCAATCATGAAGAAGGTTATCGCGACCGCCTTCATCGCGACCGCCGGCTTAGCCCTCGTGTCGTCTGCGCGGGCAATGCCAGTCGCTCCACTTGATCAACCCGATGTTGGCGCAGTCATTCAAGTCTTTGGAGGCTGCGGTTGGGACGGCCATCGTGGGCCATTTGGCGGATGCCGCCCACTCTACAACTGTCCGCCGGGTTGGCACACTGGCCCGTGGGGCCGAGTTTGCACCCCGGTTTATCCGGTGGGGCCAGCCCCGGTTTATCCGGTGGGGCCAGCCCCGGTTTA
>JASHYD010000021.1 GCA_030043175.1 Xanthobacteraceae bacterium
GAAGCGATAAGCGCTTTTCAGCCTGGTTTCGTTCGGATCAGCATCGAGCCGCCGAAAATACCGACGCAAATCGCAATCGCGTCCACGAAAAAATCGCTAAGGCGCGCATGTCGACCGGGAACCGCGAGCTGAGCAACCTCGATACCAGCGCAAAATATCACGGCCATAACGCTCGCCAACCACTGGTAGCCGCAGTAGGCGATCCCGAAGGCAACCCCGTCCAAAAGAAATATGCCGGCATGTTCGATCTTATGGGGCATAAACGTGCTCGGCCGGACGCCGGGCGGAACCAGCGAAAGAACAATAATGGCTGCGAGAGCGAACCACGCCGTTGCGCGACCGACGGTTCGTATCATCATGCGAGTCCGATCTTTACTGTGCGTCCTGGCTCCGCTTGCAAATGCGGTTGCCTCCTTATGGAACCCGCATAACACTTTCGTCCGGTCGACGCATTCCTGTTGGTGTCGCACATGTGCCCCCTGCCATCCCACGACGCCAGCGCGCCGCGATGTGTGCCTAAACGAGCAAGCCGAAACGTTGATCGCGGTGGGAACCATCGTGCCGGCCATCAGGTAATGAGCCGCCCCGCAACGGTCGGGACGTCTCGCGGTGCCGACCGCGCCATGCGACGGCACAGCCTACCCAATGCGATGCGCATCTCGATCACCGGCCAGATCGCGCTGGCACAGGACGGCGCTCATGCCGATGGAAAAGCCGCCGGATACCGTGGGGAGCGCCAGAGCCGTGGTGAGCGTCGAGACCGTGGCGGCTTTACGCTTCGCCGCGCCTGCGCGGGACGTCAAGCAATAGGAAACTCTTTCAGGATGTTAACGGCCGATAATGCGGCGGTGATCTCGCTACAGTGGTGGGGGGCATTGGGCGGCGGCGGGCCTTCCAGGACTATTTGAGTGGAGGCACAGAAGTTGATACGCAGCGGACCGACAACGCATGTTTTGAGGCAACCGCATGCCGACCGTGTTGCGAGTCTCCGACTTCCGGTTCTTCTTTTATGGCCTTGAGGGAGCCGAACCTGCGCACATCTATGTTGAACACGGCGAGAACGTCGCTAAGTTTTGGCTTGAGCCGGTCAGTCTTGCGCAGTCGCATGGCTTTCGCGCGCACGAAATCAACCGTTTGCGGGCGCTCCTGATCAAGTATCGCCCAACTTTCGCCGAGGCGTGGAATGCCCATTTCGGTCATCAAGATTGACGCAACCGCCGTTGACGTGACGGTCAGTGATGAACGCCTGACTGTCATTCTCGCCGATGGTCGCGAGCTATCGGCGCCGCTGGCGTGGTTTCCGCGCGTGCTTGAGGCCACGGACCCGCAGCGACGCAACTGGCGATTTATCGGCCGTGGAAGAGGCATTCATTGGCCAGAGATCGACGAGGACGTCTCGGTCGCAAGCCTGCTCCGCAGTTACTAGGATTTTATCTTGTTTCCATTCCTTTCCGATGGCGTTGTGATGGGGCAAGAGCCGCCCGGTTGCTTACCGGCTCCGGATGCGAACCAAATTCAGCCAGCTTCGTCGAAGAATCGCCGCTGGCCGAGAGAAGCGGCCGGATCTATTGTGAGGAGAGACAGCCTGGGCCTGATGGTGCGAGCCGGCGGCGGCGGATCGAGCGCTGACACCGGCGGCTGTACAAGGTGACGCCCTCACCTCAGCAATAATGCTGCGGGGTGCAGGTGAGCGATGGACGATCCCGCTTCTTCCCGAGAAATCGCATTCCCCCAAAACGCATCCCTGACGAGAAATGAGGTGACCGGCGTTGTTACGAACGGTCTTACAAAACAAAGACTTAGGCGTGTCACCGTCGCTTCCCCCACATCGGGAGGGCCTTCGTCGCCGTCATTTTCCATCCCGGACCACGGCCCGGAACCCGACCCCGCAAGCCAAGTTCAATCCAGACGAAGCGATCGCCTACGCGGCCGTGCGTTCTCTGCGTCGCCAGCGGCGAAGCGGGTCGAGAAGCGCCGCAAGCAGGACTGGTCAACCGGTACCGACATGTCGTCAAGCGCGCACTCAGCGAGGCCCTCCCTGGGACGCCGTGCTCCCGGCAGTGACAGAATTTACACCTACGCACCGACGCGGTTTGATCGGCTTGCTTGCTTTGAGCCGTTTCCACCTGTTCGTGATAACCGCGCTCGGCGTGACATGGATCCTCGACGGCCGTGAAGTCACGAGCGTCGGGGCAATCGGGCCTGTGCTGGAAACCCGCACGCACCTTGAGGCTCTCCGCACCGCAGGTCGGAAATGCAGCAATGAGTACGTGATTTTTGCCGCCTTGGCTCGCAGATCGCTTCGGCCGCCACCTCGTCTCTTATATAGCCCTGGTCATTCGAACACGAGGTGACGTTGCGCCGGCAGAAGCGTTTCGCGGCGCGGCTAGCACCGCGCGGCTTCGCCACAACGTCATGTCGGCGATGGCGAGGGAAGGGATCAGCAACTGCGGACTGTTTTTTTTGCGGCGGGCCGCTTGTCGAACAGGTCACGACTGCGTCGATATAGCGGTGCGTCGGCGCAGACCAGCGATTATTGCACGAAACCCGCTATTGGCTTCAGCTTGCCCTTTCGCTTCGGCGTGAATGCACGCATGGATGAAGGTGAGCTTCGCGATCGCGGCCGTGCTCAGCACGAAAGGATAAAGATCCGGTAGACCCATGCTGCGATTCATCGAATTCGCGGCAAAGGTCAGAGGAATCCACGCTTCGATCAGCCGTTTCACGTCGGCCCTGTACGCATCGAAATCGATTCGGGCCTTGAGTGCTTTCGATGGCTTGGGTGCTACCGCCAAGCCGAATGAACCAGCCGTCTCGAGCGTATCAACCATATGGAAATAGTGTGCCCAGGTCTCCGCGAAGTCCTCCCACGGATGAGCGGCTGCATAGGTGCTGACAAAACGCTTAGTCCAATCCGCGGGTGCGCCTGACGCATAGTAGCGCTGCAATGCCTCACTGTAGTCCGCTCGCTCATCGCCGAATATCCGCCGGAATTCATCGAGCTTTGCGGAACCGGCCACCAGGCGATCCCAGTAGTAATGCGCGATCTCGTGGCGAAAATGTCCTAGCAACGTTCTGTAGGGCTCGCGCATCTGGTGACGACGGCGCTCTCGTTCGGCATCATCCGCTTCCGCAAGGTTAATTGTGATCACGCCATTGGCGTGACCTGTCATCACGGTTGGAGTGATGGGCGAAGGCGCGGCATCATCTGCCAGAAAGTCAAAGACAAATCCGTCTGGGTCTTCCACTTTGGTCCTAATTGGCAGACGAAGTCTCATCAATGTATAAAACAAGCGATGTTTAGCGGTCTCGATGAGCCGCCAGCGCTCTAAGTGCTCCGGTTTGCTTAGATCGGGAATGACGCGGTTGTGGCGGCAGGTCGCGCAAAATTGCTCAGGACTGTCCGTCGAGACCAGCCAATTGCAGACGTTGTGGGCGGAGTTTGCGCAATAGCGATAGGCGCCACGGGGATCCGCCAGAGCGGCCCATACCGTGCCGTAAGGCCTTAGCGCCGTCATGGTCTGGGGGGCCGGCAAATACCCGAGGTTCAGCGCGCAGCTCTCGCAGCGGATGTTCTCGAAATACAACGGCTGGGCACAGTTCTGGCACTCGAATAGCTTCATGGCAGCCAATCAATTCGGAGGCGAGTCGAGCGCGCGGAGCAAAACCAATGTCGCGGCCTAGCCGTGGCCCAGTGACAGTCCCAAGCCGACACATTGCGGCGGCGGGGATCGATCCTGCCCTCCTAGGAACGAAAAAACGCCCGGTAATCAGCACCGGGTTAACTTTCCACCCATTGCAGGGCTGCTTTCGGGTCGTCCGCGCGCGCCGACATGCGACTTGGTTTGCTGATTGCCGCTGGCGAAGACGACCCAAAAGGCGTCGCTCAACCTCGCTGATAAGGTCCTGCCAATCATTTTACAACAATTTTTCCCAGAACTTGTCTGGTACCGTGGTGACCACCCATTGAAATCCGCGCGAGAAAACTCCGGCGATGGCGACAAACGTGACGACTCCGAACAGAGTGAGCGTCATCATCCAGAACGCAGCCGCTATTTTCTCAAAGGCCGCCAGACTTCGTCTGAGCAATTGCAGGAGAATCCAGGCCAGCACCGCGACGAAAACCAGTCCCACAACGATCTTCCATGGCGGCAAATTCCACCACGACATATCGAACGCATGAGCGATTTGGGACCATGACCACACCCACAATACCTCAATCGTCCGTAATACCCATGAGATACCTTGAAGGATCACTTGCAGAAGTTGATGAACTGACTGATTCATGGCCGCCTCCGATGTCGAAATTCCCGGTCACGACGCCCCTCGGCTTGGCGTCTCTCGATGCGATTCCGCTACCGTTGTCGTGATTCCCTCATCCGGACCCGCGGCTCGCCAGAGCTCACCAGAACCGTTGCGAACGCTTGCAGAAGTTGCTTGAGCAAACTGTGTGCCCCTCCCGAAAATCGATCACCCGGGTAGCCCGGCTCAACTGATCGCTGGTGAGGGCTGCTGTGAGAAGGTGCACTCGGCGTCTAGGCCGATTTCGGTGCGACGGTTGCCTCAGTGGTGCCAAAACAGGGCCAGGAGCAGAATGATCGGAATCGGAACGCCAAGAATCCAAAGCAGAAGTCCGCGCGAAAAATTCATGATAAT
Source organism: Xanthobacteraceae bacterium (assembly GCA_030043175.1). Next base: position 4,657 of record JASHYD010000021.1, read on the forward strand.
TCTCCTGGGGGTTGAGTAAGGTGCATAGGACGCTCGGCAATAGGGATTGCTAGTAGCTAGTGTCGGAAACCTAACCCATTTCTTTGTGGTTGGTTCCATCGCGGGAAATGCTGGACCGAGCATTATCAAAAGGCGGTGGCTCCGCCGATGGCGCCGGGCCTCCGGCCAAGCTCAACAAACCGGGCTAAGGAAGCAGGGGGGCCGCGGCAACGGACGCAGGAAGCGATGCTCTCTCGCAGCCCGCTTGGCGCTCTCGCCGGGGCAAGCGCTGCAGAGCGACTTGAGCGACTCTACGCAAACCGTCGCAAGCAAACGACGAGACCGCTAAATCTGCGCGTGAAGTTGCTGGGCAGGTCAGCACTGCGGCAAGCGACATCGCCGGCGCGGCGCAGCTAATCCTATTCGGTTCGATATTCCGGCCGGAATGGCAGAGGTTCGTATTGACCTTGCGTGTTTTGACCTCGCCCGGAATAGCGTCCAGCAGGCGGCCCAACCAGCAGCCGTGTTGGGCACACGGTCTTTCCTCGCCAGGTTGGCTGCGCTGGCTGCTTTTGCCGTCGGTCTTATTGCGCTCCGCAGTTGGGTGTCGAGCAATGCGGCCGATTCTATGGATTTGCGGCAATCGGCGGTGTGCTGCTCTTGATTGCAATTACCACGTTCACTGCCGCGATCACCAAAGTGAATTCGTGACGCGACGAAAATGCTCGATGGAAGCGCGACCACGCCAATTCCGGCCAGCGTCAGGTACGCCGCCGATGAAGAATAAAAACGCGATGGAGACCGCATAAACGATGGCGATTCGCTTGTGGTCGGTCGTGGTCAGCCATGAGGAGCGTTTGTCGGCCTCCAGATGGCTTGCGCCCTGATTGTCGATGGCCGCATTGATGATAGCAGCATCGCCGGCCAGTCATCACGCGGCCCCGGCGATCTTTTGCCGCCGACACGGCAACTCGCGTTCAGCAACCGTCGCAATGTCGGCAGCTCTTTGGGGCTTGATGTCTCTAGACTTAGACTCGACGAGAGAAATTGGGCCAGGCCGTCAAGAGAGATGTCGGCTGTCAAACGGGAGATAATCGGAACTATCGCCGAGCAATGCTTGTTTTACGTTGTGGGCGCGTCGTCAGAGGAGGACCGGTGCATGCAGTTCGACGACTCAAAATCGGGTGACCATCTCGAAACAGCGCCAGAACAGCCACCAGCGGTGGTATCGAATATCCCCGAACGGCAAGGCGTGACGGGGCATAATGTTCGATACGTGCTTTTTTTCGGACTCGCGGCCGTCATCATCGGCTTTGCCATACTCCTGGTCAGCTATTTCACCTAAATCACGTCACGGGATCGTGGCCGGCACAACCTGATGCGCCGGCGACTCGATCGCGGTCAAGCGAACCGAGCCGGTTTACAAGGGAACTCGTGTCCCGTCGCGATGCGCTTGAGATTCTACGCTTCGCTTTCCATTTGTGTGCTTTGCCGCAAACGGCCTGACGGGCCGACGTGTAGAGAAACCGTTCGGCGGTCTGTTCGGCAGCGTCATACCGAGGCGTTTTTCGTACCCGCGGCGTTTATTCCTTGTGGTGCAGGGTTGCTGAGTTTGAGTTATTCCAACGCCGGGCGTGCAAATAACGTGTTTACATCAATTTAACGTCAACCATTCACAACGCGACATGAGTTTGGGCGTCAGTGACGCGAGCGGGACGCGCCGACTGAAATCGGACCATTTTTCATTGGTGTGGCTGGTCCGGTCGCGGGAGCATTACCCATCCATGTGCGGGAAATTAAACATTTGTAACTCGCGCTGATGAAACCTTGTTCGCGGGCGCAGGTTTGGTTCCAGGACGTAGGGCTGGAGGTGCACCGAAGGGAGCCAGATCATGAGTAAAATCCTGGTCGTTGCGGCGGCCGCAGCTGTTGCGCTTGGTTCGCTTGTTGCTTCATCGGACGCCAATGCCCGACATGTGAGGGCTCCGCAAAATTTTTACGGATACGACGCATACGTTCCGGGATACTACGGATACGTTCCGGAATACTATGGGCCGCGAAGGTTCTATGAGAGTCCTATGTATGCACCGGACGCACCGGCTCCGCGGAACTACAACAATCCGGGCATTCCGGCCTTTCAGGACGGATCGCTGGGCTGATGCCTCAAGCTGGACAATCGTGACCGCCGGGCAGTGTAGGCTGCCGCGTTTTTTCCTCGTTCAAAGGCGTTCACGTGACCGGCAGTTTCCAATCAGGGTGCCCGGGAGACGTTCGGCACAGGCGAGCGGTCCAGGACGTCACTCGCAAGCACATCGCAAGGATGGTCCACAGCATCAAGAACAAGCCGACGAAACGGCGGAAGGAGGTAAGCCATGTCAAGCCTCGCGACGTACACAGCAATAGCAGCTCCTGCCTCGAGCGCAGCTGCCGTCACCAAGCCGATGCGACGCCTGCTCACAAGAATGCCGGCAACGGCAGCGCTCATTTGGCTCAACACCTGCGCCGTCGGCTTTGCACAAGTCAGCTCGACGCCAGGAATGGGTATGACGTCCCCGCTCGGAACGGGAAGCTCGGGTTTCAACACACAACCGAACGGAATTCCTCTCGGTGCGACCGAGCTCAACCCTGGTGGACTCAGTCCGTCGCCGTGCGGTGGCATGACGGCCTATGGCAATGGGGTGGCGGGATCCCTCTCGACTTTCGACGGAGGGAGTTTGATATCGAATTCGAGCGCTTGCACCTCCTCCGCAGCTGGCAATTCCGCGGGCATCGGCGGCACGCCGCAGGCCGGAGCCACCACAGGTGTGCCGACCGCGGGCAACAGCACCATCCCGCTTGGCTCGACCGAGCTCGGCGCAGCTGGGGAGAGTCCCATCATAATCAATCCCGCCCCAAGCATCCCGAACCCGACCACGTCTGCGCCCAATGTCGCCGTGATGCCCGCGCCGAGCCTTCCAAGTCCGTCCTCGCCCCCACCAAGTTCCCCAACCACGCCGTGCCTCGGCGCGATGAACACGTCAGTAGCGCCGCCTTTGTCGCCGAGCGGTTGCTGAACGCTCGCTGAACAAACGCTCGCTGAATTACAGCCGGAGGGCATTCGATGCGCAAGCTCCTCGCGGGTTTTGCAGCTGTGGTGATCATTGGCGGAGCCATCGGCGTCATTGTCATGCAGAGCGCGCGGCCGACGAGCGAGTCGCATCCTACTGCCGTGCCTGTCGTGGCGGCGCAGGTCGATAGCCAACCGGTGCCGATATTTCTCCGCGGCGTTGGGACGGTCATCGCGTTCAACAACGTCGTGGTGCGCAGCCAGATCACGGGGCCCATCATCAACATCAGTTTTCGCCAAGGACAGACGGTCCATAAAGGCGATTTGCTGGCGGAGATCGACCCGGCTCCCTACAAGGCGCAGCTCGATCAGGCGATCGCCAATCGCGATCGCGATCAGGCGCAACTTCAGAACGCTCAAGCCAATCTCAAGCGCTACACGCCGCTGGAGGCGAAGGGTTATGCAACATCGCAGCTGATTGATACGCAGAAGGCGCAAGTGGCGCAGCTCGAAGCGATGGTCAAATCGGACGAAGCAGCCATCGAAAGTGCTCGGGTGAACCTCGGCTACACCCGGCTGACGGCGCCGATCGACGGGGTGACTGGCATTCGGCAAATCGATCAGGGCAACATCATCCACCCGACCGATGCCAATGGATTGGTCTCGGTCACGCAGATTCAGCCGATCTCACTTATCTTCACGCTGCCAGAAACCACCATTACGGAAATCCAGCAGGAGATGGCCCAGCGCCCTGTCACCGTGCTGGCATACAGCCAGGACGACAAGACCCAACTCGACCAGGGCCGGCTCCTTCTGATCGACAATCAGATCATCCAGGCAACCGGAACTATCCGGCTCCGAGCCACGTTCCCGAATGCGCGTCGCCTGTTGTGGCCTGGCGAACTCGTCAATGCGCGCCTGCTGCTCAGAACGGTGCCGAACGGGCTGAGGGTAGCGGCAGGGGCGGTCCAGCAAGGGCCAAACGGGTCGTACGTGTACGTGATCGGGCCTGACGAGAGCGCACAACTGCGCGGGGTTCAGGTGGGCCAGATCAGTGACGGCCAAGCTCTCATTACGTCCGGCCTAAATGCCGGCGAAACCGTGGTCGTGGATGGACAATACAAGCTCCAGCCCGGTACCCGTGTCGAGGCCGTCCGAGGCGGCGACGAGAAGAAGGTGACGAAAGAGAGCACGGTGCAAAGGGAAATTCCGTGAATCTCTCGGCCCCCTTCATCAATCGTCCGGTTGCCACAGCGCTGCTGATGACCGGCCTGCTGTTGGCGGGGCTCGCCGCCTACAGACTGATGCCGGTCGCGGCACTGCCCAATGTCGATTATCCCACCATCCAGATCAGCGCGCAACTCCCGGGGGCCGATCCGCAGACCATGGCAACCTCGGTCGCGACGCCGCTCGAGCAGCAGTTAAGCCAAATTCCTGGCCTCACCCAGCTCACTTCGTCGAGCGCACTTGGCTACAGCCAGCTCAACGTCCAGTTTGAACTCAACCGAACGGTCGACGGCGCCGCGACCGATGTCCTGGCGGCAATTAACGCGGCAAGCCCGTATCTGCCCACCAATATGCCCTATCCGCCGACGATCCGAAAAGTGAATCCGGCCGATACGCCCGCCATTCTTCTCGCTCTCACGTCCGACACGCTGCCGCTTACGACGGTCGACGCTTATGCGGAGAACATCCTGCTGCCGAAGATTTCGCAAATTCGCGGAGTCGGGCAGGTCGGCATTGGTGGCCAGCAGAAGCCCGCCATTCGCGTCCAGGTCAATCCGCAGGCGCTCGCTTCCCGCGGGATCAGCCTGGAGGACGTTCGCACGGTGCTCAGCGAGGCCAACATCGATCTACCGAAGGGCACCCTCAACAGTCCCCGCCAGATGTTTACGCTCAGCACGAATGACCAGCTGCTGAAACCCGATGCCTACAACGATCTGATCATCGCTTACCGCAACGGCTCGCAGGTGCGCATTCGCGACGTCGGCCAGGCGATCGAGGCGCCGGAGAACAACTTGCTGGCCGGATGGTTCAATGCACAGCGCGCCATCATTCTGCCGATACTGCGCGTTCCCGGCGCCAACGTGATCGAGACGGTAGACAACATCAAGGCTCTGCTGCCGCAACTCAAAGCGTCGCTCCCGCCGACGATCAAGGTGTCGATTGCGTCCGACCGCACGACGACGATTCGCGCCTCGGTGGCGGATGTGCGCTTTACGCTGCTGTTGACCATCGCCCTGGTGGTCATGGTGATATTCCTCTTCCTGCGGAATTTCTGGGCGACCGTGATTCCGGGGATCACCGTGCCGCTCGCACTGGTAGGCTCATTCGCCATGCTGTACGAGCTCTCCTACAGCCTCGACAATCTATCGTTGATGGCGCTGACGATAGCGGTGGGTTTCGTCGTCGACGATGCCGTCGTGGTCATCGAAAACATCGTGCGCCACATGGAACATGGCCTCAGTCCCACGGAGGCGGCGCTTAAGGGCTCGGAGGAAATCGGCTTCACGGTCCTATCGATCACGTTGTCGCTGATAGCGGTGTTCATCCCGCTCTTCCTGATCAGCGGATATGTGGGCAGGCTGTTCCGGGAGTTTGCTGCTGCCGTGAGTATTGCGCTTGTCCTTTCGCTCATCATATCGTTGACATTGACGCCGATGATGTGCGCGCGCCTGCTCACCGACCAGTCCAACAAGCGGCACGGCCGGCTATATCGGTTGCTCGAATCAAGTTTCAACGGCCTGCTTGCCTGGTATGAGCGCGGCCTCAAGATCGCGCTGAAGTATCGCCTTGCAACACTTCTCGTCATGCTCGGTACGATCGGCCTGACGGGATATCTCTACTACGCCATCCCGAAGAGCTTCTTTCCGTTGCAAGATACGGGCATGCTCTTCGGCATCATCGAGGCCGCACAGGATATTTCTTTCGAAGCGATGGCCAAGCGCCAGCAGGCGCTGATTGACGTGGTCCTTCAGGACCCGGCGGTCGAATCGGTGAGCGACTTCATAGGTCCGGGCGGCGCCACCCCGACGCTCAACCAGGGGCGCGGATTCATCGTCCTCAAGCCGCTGAGCAAACGCAACGTGAGCGCGCAGCAAGTGATCGAACGCCTGCGGCCCAAGCTTGCAAAGATCCAGGGCGCCACACTCTACATGCAGCCCGCACAGGACATCACGATCGGGGCGCGCGTCACGAAGACCCAATACCAATATACGATTTACGATGCTGACGCGAACGAGCTGGACAAGTGGGCGTCGATCTTCCTGGACAAGCTCAAGAGCATGGCGATGATCACCGATGTCGCGACCGACCAGGAGAATGCGGGACCACTGCTCAATGTGACGACCAACCGCGACGTCGCGTCGACCTTTGGAATTCTGCCGTCGACAATCGACAACACCCTAGGCGACGCTTTCGGCCAGCGAATCGTCTCGACCATGTATACCCAGATCAACCAGTACCACGTGGTCATGGAGGTGGCTCCGCAGTTTCAGACCGGTCCTGAAGCGCTCAAGGGCATCTATCTGAGCTCTTCGGCCGGCCAGCAGGTTCCGCTGAGTACGCTGGTGACCAGCGCCGTCCAGGCTGCGCCGATCGTGATCAATCATCAGGGGATGTTTCCTGCGGTCACGATCTCGTTCAACCTCAAGTCTGGGGTATCGCTCGGCGCCGCCGTTGATGCGATCCGTGAATTTGAACAGGAGAGCGGCAAGCCGTTATCCGTCGCGACGAGCTTCCAAGGCAACGCCCAGGCCTTTCAGGCCTCACTCGCCAGTACGCCAGTACTAATTGCGACGTCGCTCGTGGTGATCTACATCATCCTCGGCGTGCTCTACGAGAGCGCCATACATCCGCTGACGATTCTGTCGACGCTCCCGTCCGCGGGCATCGGTGCGCTGCTGTTATTGATGGCAGTTCACCTCGATCTCAGCGTGATCGCCATCATCGGTATCATCCTCTTAATCGGCATCGTCAAGAAA
>JASHYD010000268.1 GCA_030043175.1 Xanthobacteraceae bacterium
ACCAGGTGAGGGCGTAGCCGAAGTGATTATTCGGCAGGGTCGGATGCAGGCGCCCGGTGCGGGGAAGGCCGCCGGGCGGATCCGGGCTTTCCAGTTCCAGGTAGAAGGGCGCGACGCTGATGCCCTTCGCGGCGGCAATGGCGTTGGAATCGCGTGAAAACCACATGTTGCGGGTCGGATCGGCGGCGGGCGTGAACGGGCCCGGCGGCTCAGGCCAGCGCAGCACGCCAACCATGTTGATGGGACCGGCGACCTCGCTGTCCGGCCTTCTCGCCGGATCCTGCTTGCCATCCGGCACAAAACCGCGATTGACCATGACCAGGGCCCCGCCTGTGAGCCGCGCAGGCGTAAACACCCAGTAGCCCGGGCCGCCCGTCGCCTGCCGCAGACTCGAGCCGCTGGTGTAGACCAGAGCTTCCCGGTCATTGAGGAGTTCTGCGGTCATGGTGACCTGCAGGAACTCGTCCGCCGTCGCAGTGAGCCGGGGCCACGTCGAGGGCGCAGGAACTGCGATTGGGGGCGCTGACAGCCGCTCCTCAATGGTCGCGATCAGCCCCTCCTTCCAGGCCAAGCGATCGAGCTGCCACAAGCCGAGGGAAATGAGAACCGCGAATGCTGCGGCGGCGGCAAGGCTCGGGACCAGCACACGACGCAGGCGGCGCCATTGGCCATCACGCGCCCGATCTGCGCTCAAGACGCCCCTCCGCGGCCCGGTGGTGATATTGCAAGGCAATCAGCAGGCCCTTCATTGGCCGCAGCGGCCCCAGCGTGGTCAGCAGAATCAGCGGACCCCACAATGCGGCATGGAGCCAAAACGGCGGTTGATAGAGAACCTCCACGATTAAGGCGCTGCCGACGACGATAAAGCCCGAAAGCAATATTACGAACACCGCCGGGCCATCCCCGGAGTCGATGAAGCCATAATCAAGTCCGCACAGCTCGCAGCGCGCCGGCAATCGGAGAAAACCACGGAACAGCTTGCCCCGGCCGCAGCGCGGGCACCGGCACATCACGCCGGCAAACAGCGGCGATACCGACTGATGGGAGCGCTGATCCGACATCAAATTCCTCGCAAAAGCAGCAACAAGCTACCGCTGTCCTCAAACAAGGCTGCGCTCACCACCGACAGCGCGGAAAAACCCAGCGCGGAAAAACCCAGCGCGGAAAAACCGGGAGCGCGACAGCCCGTCAACGACCGGCGCGCCAGGCCGTTGCAGATGGGCTTCTTCGCTCAACCCCCGTCATCTCATCCGGCGTGCGCGCCCGCCCCCCAAACATATATGCAGGCGAACAGGAACAGCCAGACCACATCGACGAAATGCCAATACCATGCAGCGAATTCAAATCCGAGATGTTGCTTGGAAGTGAACTGACCGGCGAGGGCGCGAATGAGGCACACCGTCAAAAAAATCGACCCGATGATCACGTGGGCGCCGTGGAATCCGGTCGCCATGAAGAAAGTGGCGCCGTAAATATGGCCCGCGTAATGAAAGGGCGCGTGCATATATTCATAGGCCTGGATGCAGGTGAACGAGACGCCGAGCCCGATGGTAAGAACAAGGCCCCATTTTAGCGCATTACGGTCATCGTGCAGCAAACCGTGGTGCGCCCAGGTTACTGTGGTGCCGGAAGTCAACAGGATGAGCGTATTGAGCAGCGGCAGATGCCAAGGGCTGAAGGTCTCGATTCCCTTTGGCGGCCACACGTGGCCGATGAAATCACCGCGCATGACCTGGTGAATATCGGTCGGAAACAGTGCGGTTGAAAAATAGGCCCAGAACCATGCCACGAAGAACATCACTTCGGAGGCGATAAAAAGAATCATGCCGTAGCGGTGGGAAATCTGCACCACGCGCGTGTGATAGCCGCCGCGCTCGGCCTCGTTCACGACATCGCGCCACCATGCCAGCATGGTGTAGAGCACCCCGATAGCGCCGGCGCCGAACAGATACGGAGCGGCCGCGAAGGAGTGATGCATCCAGCTGATCAAGCCGACCGCGAGAAAGAAGGCGGAGACCGAGCCGACCGCCGGCCACGGGCTCGGATCGACCAGATGGTAGTCGTGGTGAGGTTTCGCGTGGGCGTTGGCCATTTCAGTCTCCGTCTCCTGCTCCGGCGCAGCGCGGCGCCCGTTTTGTTATCTGGTCAACTCTTGCGCTCGGCGTCCGTCGGGCTTGCGCGCTCTGCCCCCGGCCGATCCTTCCCGACCGGCGCGGGCCTCCCGCCCGCAGGTTCGAGCTTTGGATCGGATGCTCGCGCCGTTACGGGAGGTGGGGGCTGGCGTAGCGGAAAGAACGTATAGGACAGCGTAATTGTGTTGAGGTCGTCCTGCTCGGCATCCTGCATCAGTGCTGGATCTACATAGAAGACGACCGTCATGTCGCGCGTCTCGCGAGGCGCGAGGTGCTGCTCGGTGAAGCAGAAACAGTTTATTTTGGTAAAATAGGCACCCGTAGTCGACGGTGTCACGTTATAGGCCGCCTGCCCTGCCGTTTCGCGCTCCGACAGATTCGTCACCTTATAGAAGACCGTTACCACCTCGCCAAGCCGGACCTCGATCGAGGTGCGCTCCGGTTCGAATCGCCACGGCAACCCGGCCCCCATATTGGCGTCAAATCGCACCGTGATCTTGCGATCCGATATTTGTTGCGGGGCTGCGCTGGCGATCTGCGGAACGCCTCCAAAGCCGGTCGTCCTGCAGAACCAGCTGTAGAGCGGCACTGCCGCATAGGCCATACCGACCATGAATGCCACGAACACCCCGCACGCCGTTGCGATCAAGATGTCGGATGGCGCACGGTGGATCGCGGACGCCGTACGACGGACCGCGACGGGCGCGGTGCGCTCGGCGTCATCTGTCGGGGGCTGCGGAATGTTGGTCATGTCTGACATTGTGTCGTCTGTCATCTGCCTACAGCGGCCGCTGCAGCACGCCCGGGCCGAGCTTGATGATGGTAACTACGTAGAACAGAAGCACAAGCGCTCCGAGTGCGAGCGCGATGGCGACTGACCGGGAGCGGCGGCGGCGCTTCTGCTCGTCCGTGAGCACGATGCCGTTCTCGCTGTTGTTAGCGTTCATGCCGGCGCCTCACAGGAAAACGCGGCCGGGTCCGCCCAGCCAGTGATCGATCAAAAGCGCCGCGAATAACACGAACAGATAGACGATTGAAACGCCAAACAACCGTTTCGCTGCAAGCACGCCCTCCACTCTGTCGCCCGCGGCGACAATCCGCACGGCGTGCGCGATCATCGCGGCGCCAGCCACGCTGGCGGTCACGCCGTAAAACGCGCCGGAATAACCGAGCAGCCACGGCGAAGCGCCGACCGGCGCCAGCACGATCGAATACAGCAAGATCTGGCGCCTCGTCTCAGCACGGCCGGCAACCACCGGCAGCATCGGGATTCCTGCGCGTGCGTACTCCTCCGCGCGCCATAGCGACAGCGCCCAGAAGTGAGGCGGCGTCCAGAAGAATATGATCAGGAACAGCAGCACAGATTCGAGGCTGATCGTGCCGGTCGCCGCAGCCCAGCCGATCACCGGTGGTAACGCGCCGGCAGCGCCGCCGATGACAATGTTCTGCGGCGTCGCCCGCTTTAGCCGCATGGTGTAGACCACAACGTAGAAGAAGATCGTGAAGGCAAGCAGCGAGGCGGCAAGCCAATTGGCAACGAGCCCCAGCACGGCAATCGATCCGCTTGCCAGCGTCACCCCAAACGCCAGGGCCTCCTGGGGCAAGACCCGTCCAGCCGGTATCGGCCGCTGTGAGGTCCGCCGCATCACGGCGTCGATATCGGCATCGTACCACATATTGAGTGTGCCGGCGGCGCCGGCGCCGACCGTGATACAAAGGAGTGCCGCAAAGCCGAGCACCGGATGGAGATGGCCAGGCGTCACCATCAGGCCGACCAGTGCGGTAAACACCACGAGCGACATAACCCGTGGCTTCATCAACGCAATATAGTCGCGGACCGAGGCGTCGCTGACGGCAAAGCCGACAGGCTTGGGATCGTGATCAACGGTAATGTCTGTCATGTGAATGTCTGTCTAGGCCACCCCCGCCACGCGATGTTGTTTCCGATTCTCCTGGTTGCGGATGCCCCGCTGTTGTCGATCGTGCCGGCGGGAGGCTCCGGCCGCACCAATACCGCCTCCCCACCTCCCCGGCAATGCGCGGGAAGGGAGGGAGGGAGCGACCGGCCGCCTCACCTGATCAGCGGCAGCACGTCGAACTGATGGAACGGCGGCGGCGACGGCAAGGTCCATTCGAGTGTGGTTGCACCCGCCCCCCACGGATTGTTGGCCGCCTTCTCCTTGCGGATGAAGGCGCGCACCATTCCGTAGAAGAAGATCAGCATGCCGATGCCCGAAATATACGATCCGATCGAGGACACCAGATTCCAGCCGTGGTAGGCGTCCGGATAGTCGGCGTAACGCCGTGGCATGCCAGCAAGGCCCAGGAAGTGCTGCGGGAAGAACACCAGGTTCACGCCGACGAACGTCACCCAGAAATGTAACCTGCCGATCCAGTCCTCGTACATGTAGCCGGTCATCTTCGGGAACCAGTAGTACCAGCCCGCGAAGATCGTGAACACGGCGCCGAGTGACAGCACGTAGTGAAAGTGCGCCACCACGTAGTAGGTGTCTTGAAGCACGCGATCGACCGCGGCGTTGGCCAGCACGACGCCCGTCACGCCGCCGATGGTGAACAGGAAGATGAACCCGATCGCCCACAGCATGGGCGTCTTGAACTCGATGGAGCCGCCCCACATGGTCGCGATCCAGGAAAATATCTTCACGCCGGTCGGCACCGCGATCACCATGGTCGCGGCGACAAAATAGGCCTGCGCTCCAGCCGACATTCCGACCGTATACATGTGATGCGCCCACACGACGAAGCCGATCACGCCGATTGCCACCATGGCGTAGGCCATGCCGAGATAGCCGAACACCGGCTTCTTGCTGAAGGTGGCAACGATCTGGCTCACCATGCCGAAGCCCGGCAGAATCAGGATGTAGACCTCGGGGTGGCCAAAGAACCAGAACAGGTGCTGGAACAGGAGCGGATCGCCGCCGTAGGTAGGATCGTAGAAGGCGGTGCCGAAATTGCGATCCGTCAGCAGCATCGTGATGGCGCCCGCCAGCACCGGCATCGCGAGCAGCAACAGGAACACCGTCACCAGGATCGACCACACGAACAGCGGCATCTTGTGCAGCGTCATGCCTGGCGCACGCATGTTGAAGATCGTGGTGATGAAGTTGATGGCGCCGAGAATCGAGGAAGCGCCGGCAAGGTGCAGCGAAAGAATGACAAAATCGACCGACGGCCCAGGATGACCGGTGATCGACGATAACGGTGCATAGATTGTCCATCCGGTCCCGGATCCGGTCGAGCCGGACGCGCCTTCAACAAATGTCGAGGTGATCAGCAGCGCAAATGAGGCCGGCAGCAACCAAAACGAGATGTTGTTCATGCGCGGGAACGCCATGTCAGGCGCGCCGATCATCAGCGGCACGATCCAGTTGCCGAACCCGCCGATCATCGCCGGCATCACCATGAAGAAGATCATGATCAGGCCGTGCGAGGTGACGAACACGTTGAACGTTTGCGTATTGTGGAAAATCTGCAGGCCGGGATCCTGCAACTCCATCCGCATGATGATTGACATCGAGGCGCCGATCACACCCGCCATGATTGCGAACACAAGGTACATCGTGCCGATGTCCTTGTGATTGGTGGAATAGACGAAACGTCGCCAACCGGTCGGATGGCCATGGTCGCCGTGGTGAGCTTCGTGCGCAGTCGCCTGGGTATCCATCGTCAGTCGTCCTCGAATTCCGCTGTCGCCAGGCCGCCCCTATTGGTCGGGAGGGGATCGGCCTCGTTTTACTCGCTCCAAAGATCGGCGGTCGCAACCTTGCCCGGGACTGCGTTGGCGGCGAATTTCTTCTTCGCCTCCTCCACCCAGGCAGCGAATTCCGCTTCGCTCACCACGTGGACGGCGATCGGCATGAATGCATGGTCCTTGCCGCACAGTTCGGAGCACTGGCCGTAATACCAGCCTTCCTTGGTCGCCTTGAACCAGGTTTCATTGAGCCGTCCGGGAATCGCGTCAATCTTGATGCCGAACGAGGGCACGGTAAAGGAGTGAATCACGTCGAAGCCGGTAACCTGCATCCGCACCACTTTATTGACCGGGACCACCATCTCGTTGTCAACCGTAAGCAGCCGCGGCTGGCCCGGCTTGAGGTCCTTCTCGGGCACGATCAACGAATCGAACTCGAAGTCGCCGTTGTCCGGATAGTCGTACTTCCAGTTCCACGTCACCCCGGTCGCCTTGACGGTGAGATCGGCCGGCGGCGTGTTGAGCTGGTAGAACAGGGTACGGAATGACGGCAGCGCAATGATGACGAGGATGCACACCGGGATCACCGTCCACAACACCTCGACCAACGTGTTGTGTGTCGTGCGCGACGGCGTCGGATGGGCCCTCGCATTAAATTTGACGATGACGATCACAAGCAACGCCAGAACGAAGGCCGTAATTGCGGTGATGATCCAGAACACGAAGGAATGGAGCCAAATCACATCGTCCATCACCGGACTGGCAGATTCCTGCAGGCCGATCTCCCAAGGCGTGGGCTGCCCCAAACCCGCGAAAGCCGCGCCTTCTGGCATTAGCAGAGCCGCGGCTATGACCGCCATAACTGTGATTCGGAAAAAGACCGGCATCGTCGTCTCAACTCCTTCAATGGCGGCCGCATACGGCCAACCGGCACCGCGAATTCGGCATCGGGATGCGAATTTGCCTTCGGCTGCATCGGGGACCCGTGTGGGCGATCTCGCCCTCCTCTCCCCGCACGCGGCGGAGGGCAGGCGGGAGGCAGCCGGAATGCCCAGCGCTCCATCAACCATAATTCTGCTGCACTCGCAATGTGCAACCACAATTCCACCGCACTCGCAATATGCAACCACAATTCCACCCGCAACGTCGCTCATGCGACGATGTCGTGATCGTTTACGGCGGTCCCGCGTGCTTGACAAGGCGAATCGCCGGGCTAGGCACAGAGCAATCGAGACTGCCGCCGCAATTGGCATTGCCCGGCAGGTCGCCAGAGACCGGAGAATGGCACAATGATGGTTCTGCACCAAACCGCTGTCCGTTCCGACCATTCGCCCCCAGCCGCGCGGAGTTCGCGGCTGGAGGCCGCGCCTGTCGCGACATTTGCTGGCGCCTGTGCCCGCAGCTGGCGGCTCGTCGCATGGGCATGGCTCGCCGCATTCGCGGCATTGCCCTCGCAGGCTGTTGCGCAGGGAGCCGTAAAGTCGGTGCACGGTGACTGGCAGATCCGCTGCGAAACGCCGCCGGGCGCTCAAAACGAGCAATGCGCCTTGTTTCAGAGCGTGGTCGCCGAAGACCGAGCCAACGTCGGCATCACCGTCCTGGTGCTCAAGACCGCGGACCAGAAATCGCGACTCATGCGGGTTCAGGCACCGCTCGGCGTGCTGCTGCCGGCAGGGCTCGGGCTCAAAATCGACAATGCGGATGTAGGCCGGGCAGGCTTTGTGCGATGTCTGCCGCGCGGATGCTATGCCGAGGTCGTTATGGACGACGCACTGGTCAGCAAGCTGCGATCGGGGCAGACCGCGACGTTCTTTATCTTTCAGACGCCGGAGGAAGGGATCGGTTTTCCTCTCGGCCTGAAGGGATTCGGCGAGGGTTACGACAAACTGCCGTAAACTGCCGTGAAGGAGCCAACCGCGCGCGCATCCCATCCGCCCCATTGTTATGCTAATTTTTAGCCTCGCTGGCCCCCCGCAAGCGCCGCGAGGGGTGGCGCAATCTCCTTTCGCTCCGGGGGACCGATGCGAAAAATTAAAGGCAGAGGCTATCGCGCACGGGCGATCGCGATCGTTGCCTTCGCGGCTGTGATGACCGCGGCAACGCAGGACGCCAATGCGCAGACCTACCCGCAACGGCCGATCCGGCTCATTGTACCATCCGCGCCAGGGGGGCCGACGGATATTCCGGCCCGGCTGCTGTCGCAAATCCTGCCCAAACTCGGCCAGCCTGTGGTGATCGACAACCGGCCAGGCGCCGGCGGAGCGATCGGAGCGCGCTTCGTGGCCGCATCGCCACCCGATGGCTATACGCTCCTGGTCGGCAATACCAGCGTGCTGGCGGTGATACCTGCAGTGTCGGCGAGCGCCGGCTATGACCCCGGGCAGCATTTCGCTGCCATCGCCGAACTCTCCGAGAGTTATCAAATCCTCGTCGTCCATCCGTCACTGGCGGCAAAAACCGTCGGCGACTTGATCGCATACGCGAGGGCCAATCCCGGCAGGCTAAACTATGCCCAGACCGGCGCCGGCGGCCTGCCGCATCTTACTGGCGAACTGTTCAAGTCCGCAGCCGGGGTCGACATTGTGGGCGTGCCCTACAAAAGCGGTGCCGATTCCATTACCGGACTGCTTGGCGCCCAAGTCGATATGACGTTTGAGAGCATCACGATCCTGCTCCCCCTGATCCGGGAGCGACAGCTGCGGGCACTTGCGGTCACCGGCCGCACCCGCACGCCCCTCGCCGACGATCTGCCAACCATGATCGAGGCCGGCGTTCCCGACTTCGAGGTCACGACCTTCAACGGCATCGTGGCCCCAGCCGGCACGCCACTGCCGATCATCGCGCGCCTCAATGCAATCATCAACGAAGGCCTGCGCACGGGTGAGATGCAAGCCAGCATCCGCAATCTCGGCGCGGTCCCGAC
>JASHYD010000269.1 GCA_030043175.1 Xanthobacteraceae bacterium
CAAGCTTGCCGACGAAGCCTTTGATGCGCATCAGCCCGGGTCCCTCAATGACTGGGCCGATGTCGTTGAGGACTGAACCGGCTAGGGCCCCCGGACGGTGCGCCGCGAGCGCCATGGCGAGCAGGCCGCCACGCGATGTGCCGATGACGATGGCCGGCGCGGCGGATAGGCCAACCAAGACGGCGATGACATCAGCGAGTTCTACCGGGATCGTGTAATTTTTCGGATTGCGGTCGTGCTCCGACAATCCGCGGCCGCGATAGTCGAGCGCGAGCACCCGCCGCGGCGCCACGGCGTCGCTCGCAACCGCGGTAGCGAGGACCTCGAAGTCCTCGGCCGTGCGCGAGAGCCCCGGCAGGCACACGACCGGCAAGCGCTGAGAGATCCGCTCGCCATACTCGCGCACATGCAATCTGAGCCCGTCTGGCGCGGTAATAAACCGGCTGATAGCCGACGCCGTCATCAGTTCGCGGCGGCGCCGCGGCGGAGATCGGCTTCGATCAAGAGTTTTGCGCCGACGCCGAACCGCGCCCGGTAGACCTGTATGTTCTCGATGATGCGCTGGACGTAGTTGCGGGTTTCCGAGAACGGAATGCGTTCGACCCAGTCGACCGGATCGATATTGGGCTCGCGCGGATCGCCGTAGCGTTCGAGCCATTCCTTCACCCGGCCGCGTCCCGCATTGTAGCCCGCAAAGGCCAGGATGTAGGAGCCGCGATAGCCGGAGATCGTGTCATAGAGCTCCGCGGTCCCGAGCTGCATATTGTAAACGTCGTCATGGAGCAGGCGTTTGTGGTCGTAACCGACTTTGAATTTCTTCGCGATATAACGGCCGGCCTCCGGAGTGACCTGCATCAGGCCGATCGCGTTGGCGCTCGACACGTCGTGCGGATTAAATGCGCTTTCTTGGCGTGCGATGGCGTAGACGACCGACTTGTCAACTTCTGGCGCGATCGGTGCGTAGCGCGGCAGCCCGAACGTCGGGAAGGCGTAGCGGTCGAAGGCGTAGCCGCGCCCCAGCGCCGCCTTGCCGATCAGCAACACCGAGCGGGCATCCTCATGATGGGTAGCAAGCTCGGCCAGCGCCATGAGCGTTCCGGCATCGGTGGTCCGCTCGGCAAGATCGGCCATGATCGGAACAACGAGGTCGCGCTCGTCGATCGCATAGAGAATTTCCGCCGCACGCACCACCTCGATGCGGGCCAGCGCCGCGCGTTTGGCCGGCGAGGGCAGCGGGGTCGGTGCAAGAACGATTTCGGAGAGGCCGAGCTTGGCGCGGGCCAACTGACCATAGTAGGCGGTGCTGTAACGCGCCGCCGTTTCATAGTCGGCGCGCGCCTCCTCGGTTCGGCCGAGCGCCTCGGCTGCTCGCCCGCGCCAGTATCCGGCGCGCGCAAGCGAGATCGGATTGGTGATGCCCGGCCCGATGCGGGCAAAATGCTGCGCCGCGAGCGCGGGGTCGTTGAGGAATCGCAGCGCGATCCAGCCGGCCGTAAATTCCCGATCGATACGGTAGTTTTCCTTGGTCGGCGTCGCGGTGTCGCGGGCGATCTGATAGGCGGTCTTGAAATCGCCGATGTCGAGCAGCTTGCGCGCCACCAGACGGCGTTCGATCCACCATTCATTGACATCGTGGATCACGGCGGGATCGCGCGGTGCCGCCAGCATCAGTGCCGCCGCTTCTGCGATTTTGTCGGCGCGACGCAGCTCCTGGATGCGGCTGAGGATCACCAGCGGATCGTTCTGCGCGCTGTTAGGCAGGGCATCAAGCAATGCGTTGGCATTGCCGGCCTTTTGGTTGACTGCAATGCGTGCCTGGGCGACATCGGGCTCAGGCCCGCCGAGCCTCTGCGCGGCCCGCATGCCGGTCTCGTTCTCGTTGGCATAAAGCTTGGTATTCATGCGCGCCTTGTCGTCCGCGCGCGTAATGAGATCGCCGAAGGTCTCAAGCACCTGCGCTTCCGCCTCCCGGGTCAGCGGTTCGGTGCGCCAGGCATCGCGAATAGCGGCCTGGGCGCCGGCCCGGTCGCCCTGGGCGAGAAGGGCGCGGCCAAGCGCGAACCGTCCTTTGCCGGTTATCGGCTTGTCGCCCGTAAAGGCGCGGATGGTGGCAAGATCCGCGCGCTCCTGCCAGAGCATCGCCTCGGCACGCTTGCGGAACATGATCAAGCTCGGCCAGCTTGGGTTGGCGGCAATGAAACTGCGATACCGAGAGAAATCGGCGTCATTGTCGTCACTGCGCAGGATTGCCCATTCGACCACCTTGCGGGCCAAGGGATCACCGATGTGCTGCTCGAGGGTGCTCGCCTCCTGCGTCTTGCCGCGGCGCGCAAGATCGATCGCCTCTTTCACGGCGCTGAGATCAGATTTCGCGACGGAAGTGTCGGACGGGAACGCCAGGCTGTCGTCCTTCGGAATGGCGGAGCCCGCGGGGGCGAGTGAAGCTGTGTGGAACTCCGCCTTTACGAATGTGCTGCCGGGCGTTGCGGCTACGATGTGGGGGCGCGGGCGGGGCAGCGGAACCGGCTTCGGCGGTGCCCCAAGGGCGACACTCGACGACAACGCTAGCCCGACCGCGAGCGCGCGGGTCGTCATTTTCTCGCGGGTACTTTGCAGGACCAAGTCTCCGTTCGCTGGAATCATCAAGTTTTATCGACAGTAGCAGGTTGACTGCTTAAAAAACCCTAAACTGTCAATCATTGCAATGGTGCCGCAATGCCGCGGCTCCCGCCGACCCTCTTGTCGCGGCGACCCCGGGATCGCCGCGACATCGGACCTTGCGGCTCGATTGCACATACAATCCGCCTCGATAACGAGGCTGAATGCAAAATGTCTGAGTGGGCCTTTACCGCGCCCGCATTCGTGGTTCTGCGCCGCATCAGGTTTGCGCGGGCAGCGCTCCCATCCGTCCGTGACGGGCCCGGCGATCGCAAGGGTTCCTCTCATCTTGCTCGGAACCCCGCAGATTGGCCCAAGCGAGCGGCGAGCCGCTTTCTTGCTTGCGATTTAACCCCGCGCATCCCTGCCATAATTGCTCTTGAGGTAATCGCCGATGATTTTCGCGTCGGAGGGGCTGATCGGCGCCCCATAGGCGTTGATCATCTTGGTCACCTCGGCATCCCATCCGGCCGCGTTGAGAAACGGCGAGTTCATCGCAATGTAGTCGAGAGTGTGGCAGATCGCGCAATTGGTCTCGACCCTGTCCAGTCCGGTGGCTCTCTTGAGCAGCACCGGCTTTTCCTCAGCTGCGGCTACAACCGCGAGGGCGCCGCACAAGGCGGCGCATAGTAACGCAACGGCGATCGATCGCATGGCGGCGCTCCTCATGCGGCAATGAGGTTGAGGGTTTGAACGACGTTATGATGATAGCCGGCCGGATTCGCGATCAACGCGGAGACCTGACTCTGGCCTATCTTGTTGGCGGCGCGCGCCATGATCCTGTAGCTCCCCTTCGTCGGCGTGGCGAGGTCGTAACTGAAGCTCCGGAAGGCGAAACGGCCGAGATCCTCGCCGAGCGCTGCGGCCATCCAGCGGCTGCCGCCATCGGTTGATATTTCGACCGCGTTGATACCATAGCCAGCATCCCAAGCGATGCCGCGCACCGTAACCCTGTCGCCGGCCCTTACGGTAGCGCCGTCCGGGGGGCTCGTCATCAGAGAGTTGACCACCATTTCGGTTATCGGTGTGTTGACCTCGGTTTCCTGGGATGCAAAGCGCGCCACCACCGGGAACTTGCCGAGCGGAATCCGATAGGCGGACTTCATCCAAAAGCCTTCGAACGGCTTGGTGATCACGTCGATCCTGGATACGTGCTTCATCCAATAGGTGGCGGTCCATCCGGGCACGATGACGCGGGCCGGAAAGCCGTTCCAATGCGGCAGTGGTTCGCCGTTCATCTCATAAGCAATGAGCGTGGTGTCCTCGATCGCCTTCCACAGCGGAACGCTCTTGACGAATTGCGGCGTCTTGTCCACGGCGCCCTTGTCGGTCCCGGAAACCACGATTTCGAGGGCGCCGGTCTTGAGCCCGGCGCGGTCGAGCACATCCTTGAGCCGCGCGCCTTTCCAGCGCGCACAGCCCATGGCGCCATAGCCCCACTCGACGCCCGGCACATGGGGATCGAACAACCCGCGGCGATTGCCGGAACATTGGCAGACCGCGGCAACCTCGACCGCAGGCAATTGTCTGAGTTCGTCGAAGCCGAGGCTGGTTTCGCCACGAGCGCCCTCGCCCCCGACCGATAGCCGCCACGTCTGCGCATTCACCTCCGGAATATCGGACAGATGATAGCGCACGAAGAAGGCATCGTTGGGCGTGATTGCGGTGCGCAGAAGCTCGATCGGCGTCTCATAATTCGGCGGCCGATAGGCGAGCTTGATGAGAGGCTTCTTGCCCGGCAAGGCGTCGAGCACCGCTTCCTGCCGGGTGCCCGCGGGCAATTGCGTGGACAGGTCAAGCGCAGCCGCCTGAGCGTCGGCCTGGTTTACGAGAGTCTTCGACAGTTCATGGCTCGCAGCCACCACAGCTGCCCCTGTGCCTGCCGCCTTGAGCAGGCTGCGACGTGTGATCATAGCGTTTCCCATTCTCAGCCAGTCGTGGCCTTCCACGCATGCCCTCCCACCCTACACCGTAGGGCAGATCAGGGCAGCATCAAAACTTCCGCTGGCGACTTGTCGCCGAAAGCGACAGTCGCAAAGCGGTCTGGCCGAGGGCCGGAACCGGCGGAGCCGTACCCGTCGGCGCGTTGAATGAACTCGCAATCCGTCTTGGTCGTCGTGTTGAGCCTTACCGATATTGAACGATCCACATTCGCACCCAAGCTACGCGGCCGATATGTCCGCCCTTGCGGGCACCGTTGGGCCCATCCGTATGCACCACGTCACTGGTCTTAAAACCGCCAACCCGCTTGGTGCGCATGCAGTAACGGCGCCGCGAACCGTACTTGTCCAACCTCGTCCGGCAGTAAGAGCCGTGTCCTATTGCCTGGATTGCGAGCGCCGGTTGCCGCCAGCCGAGGAGTGTTCCGACTTCGCCAACGCAGGCCGCCTCACGTGGCTCTTTGGGATACCTGGAGCGGCTGGACTTGGAGCGGGCGCGGCATTCAGCGTAAGGCGGCATGTTATGTATGAGCTCGCGTTCGCGCCGCGCTTCGCAGGGCCAACCCGCCCGCGGTGCTGCTCCGCTGCGATGGAGGAGGCTCGCCGGTTGCGTGACGAGACTTATGCCGTCAATGCATGGGCGCTTGTGCGAGGTTGCGCTGACGTGCCGCATCCCGCCTCGGCAAACGGCGGCGAGTGGGGCGAGGCCGAGAAATGCACCCATTGGCGTACAGCTCATCTCTTGAAAGGTTGCTCCGACGAGTTCCTCAGAACGTGACACGCACTGTCGCTTACCCAATTTCTTGAGCATCGCAACCCTTCCTTAACCAGCTGGCTGCACCATACCGCCGGAGGGTTGGCGATCTCACGAACAAGCTGAATTCGCGACCGCATTTGCAGGTGAACTCAAATGCCTCCTGGTCAGCTCCAGGCGGATCACCGCCTGCCTGTGGAGCGCGCCCCAGAGCACCCGTCGATATGTGGGAGATGCGCGAAGCCCACACCGGCCTTCGGCTGGCTGTCTCGCGCCATTGTCACCTGGAGTACGACATGAGGAGCAGATGGAATTGTCTCGTGGTTGGCAGCTGCAATGTCTTTGGCCTGGCTTTGCTTGTGCTGTCTGCCGCGGGCGGCGGTTCGGCGGTCCGTGCCGAGGATCCGGCGACGTTGCCAGGCAGCGTGCTCGAGAAAATCGCAACGGGGATCGAACAGCGGGTCGCTGATCTCCAAGCATCGGTGGCGGCCTTTGCGGATTCATTCACCGCGAGACGCATCGCAGCTCAGGAACTCTGCGTCGGCGACGCGGGCGGCGCGCAAACGTGCATAACCAAGGCGCAGCTCGACGCCCTCATCAGGGGGACGGTGCAAACGGGTCAGGCGCCGGCCGCGATCGAGCCGGATCAGACGCAACAGACTGCAGCCGCAGATAAGTCCGACGCTCCTGTCGCCCTAGTCGTGCCGCCGCCCGAAACGACGCCTGTGACCGAGCCGTCGGGTGCCCCCTTCACTGTCGCCCCAGCGGCAGTGGAGGAGAGCAGGGGAGGGGAGCCCGCCGAGGCGATTTCGGAGGTCGCGGTTGTTCCCGAAGCAGCGGCTCTGCGTGAGCGAGAAGCCGCACCCGAGGGGCCGACCGAGGCTGCGGCCGAGGTGCATGCTGCGCCCGAGGTGGAAACCGTGCCCGAAACGATGGCCGCCATACCGTCGGCGACGCAGCCGGCAACCGTTCAGCCGGCGGCCGCCTCGCGTGGGGCCGGCGGGCCGCTCGCCGAAGTCGCGTCACAGCCGAGCGAGTCCGCCGACAGAGTCATCGCGGCGAGCGCCAAGACTCGATCCATCGCGGAGGAACGCGCCGCGAAGGATGAAGACCCGGTACAGCGCGGTTCGACGGAGACGACTTCAGCCCCGCCAGAGGCAGCTCCCGCGGAAGCGGCGCCGGTTTTACAGCGCGCCGAGTGATCATCAGCCGCACAGGGTGGGCAAAGCCAACGGGTTCGGCCTGCGGCCGGCCCGACCTCTGTATCTCAGCTTCGACTCTCGCCTTCTGGCTGAGAGGAGGCGAGCGGGACCGCTGGAGTTCCGTCATCAGCTCCTCCCCAGCAGGCGGAGCGTGCAGCCTGCCGCTTCACCGCGGCAAGCTCGGACGGCTGTCGGCCTCGATGGGGCCGACAGCGTCGTCGTCGCGCCCGAGGCCTGTTGACTGATAGGGTGGCAGCTCCGTCGGGTGTCGTTTTTTCCTCCCCGCTTGCAGCCCAGCACCGGAGGGTAGCGGACGAGATTGCCGCGCCAGGGAGCCCGGACGGCCCGCTATCCACTCGCCAACGTCGCCTCCTGCAATTGGCGAGGCGCGCCGCGTGCCATTTGCGCCCCCTGCAGGATTGCCGCGAGCTCCGGGAGGCAGGATCCGCAATTGGTTCCGGCGCGCAAGGCCGTACCGATCTCGCCGGCGCTGGTCAGCTTTGCGGCCGCGATCGCCTTTAGGATGGTCGTGCGGCCCACGGCGAAACAGGCGCACACAATGGGGCCCGGAGACGCAACACCCGACAGCGAGACTCCCGCGAGGACCCGTGCGCGGTTGTGGTCGGGCGGCGGCTCGCCAAACATCAGGATGGCGGCGGCGCGATCGGGCAGATGTTTAGGATCGCGCGCGACGAAGAGGCAGGCGTCGAGCGCGCCGTCAGCGAAGCTCGCATAACGAAACAGGCCGCGTGCCGGATCGGCATAGACGGCAACACCGCACGCTGTCGCAACGCCAAGCCAGGCAAGGATGCGCGCCGCATCGGGCGTTTCATCGCCCCCTGCAAGTTCATCTACTCCACAGAGCGCGTAACCAAAACCGCTTTCGATGGCGAAGCGGCACCAATAATCGGCCGACTGCAAGGGGACGCAGGCCCGCCGCAGCAGGAGGCCATGCCAGGCCATCGTCTGCGGCCAAACCCTCACGGCCGTGGCCTTCAATTCGGGTTGCCCGGAGAGCGGATCGCAGGCCGCCCCGACCAGTTTGTCAGCCGGGCCAGCGGAGGAATTGTTTTCGCTCCAGTGCATGGCGGCGAACACCTCGCCGCATATTTGAGCCTCGGTCACGCGCACGCGCATGATCGCGCCGCCATGACGGCTTTCGATCCGCGCGAACCCGCCGTCAACGATTTGCGCTCGGGCTGCATCAGCCGGGTGCATGTCGAGGAAGGGTTCGGGGGTGTGCTGCGCAAGGCTCGGCACGTCCCCGGTGCGCGTCATGGTGTGCCACTGGTCGCGAACGCGGCCCGTATTGAGCATCAGACCGCGCGCATGGTCGCGTGGTTCGACGGGCGGTCGGAATGGCGTCGGCACGAAGCGCGCGCGGCCGTCAGGATGGACAAAACGCCCATCGCCGAACAGCCGCGGGCTTGAGACGCCGTCGCCGCGCACGGGCCATTGCAGCGGTTCGAGCGCGTCATAGGCGGCATCGTCGAGAGCGGCGAGGCCGCCGATATCAAAGACGCGTTCGCCGCCGTTCTCGAATGCTGAAAGCGCGGCGTGCTCGCGAAAAATCTCCGCCGGATGGCGATAAGGGAACGCCTCCTCAATGCCCATGCGGCGCGCGAGTTGGGTGAACATCCACCAGTCCGGCCGCGCCTCGCCGGGCACGGGGCGAAACGCGCGCTGGCGGGAAATGCAACGCTCGGAATTGGTCACGGTGCCGTCTTTCTCGGACCAGGCCATGGCGGGCAGACGCACATGCGCGAATTCGGTCGTGTCGTTGTGCTGCACATCAGCCACCACAACGAACGGGCAACGGTGCAAGGCTTCGCGCACGCGGTTCGATCGCGGCAAGCTGACCGCCGGATTGGTGCCGGCGATCCATAGCGCCCGGATCGTGCCGTCATGCACGGCTTCGAAAAGCTCGACGGCTTTGAGACCGACCCGCGCCGCCATGTTCGGCGCCTTCCAGAACCGGCGCACGCGGTCGATATGGGCGGCCGAATCGAAGCGCATATGGGCGGCAAGCTGGTTGGCGAGACCGCCGACCTCCCGTCCACCCATGGCATTGGGCTGACCGGTCAACGAGAAGGGCCCCATGCCGGGACGGCCGATGCGCGCCGTCGCCAGGTGGCAATTGATGATCGCGTTGACCTTGTCGGTTCCGGCCGACGACTGATTGACGCCCTGCGAATAGAGCGTGATGACGCGCTCGGTTTGTGCAAAGCGTGCGTAGAATTCCTCAATCGCTGCCGGCCCGAGCCCGGTAAGTTCCGCGACCGCAGCAATCGAAGGCGCCGAACGCCGCGCCGCCGCAACTGCGGCGTCGAAACCTTGAGTGTGCTCGGCGACAAATTTGCCGTCGAGCGCTTCGCTCGCGGCGAGATGCGCGAGCAGCCCGTCAAACAGCGCCACATCGCTGCCGAGCCGCAGTGGCAGGTGCAGGTCGGCATCATTGCATGTCGCGGTGCGGCGCGGGTCGATGACGACGATGCGGGTTGCGCGCGCAGCGCGCGCCGCCATTAGCCGGCGGTAGAGAACCGGGTGGCACCAGGCGGCGTTGCTGCCGACGAGGACGGCGAGATCAGCCTCGTCGATATCCCCATAGCACCCCGGCACCACATCTTCGCCGAACGCGCGGATGTGGCCGGCGACCGAGGACGCCATGCACAGACGCGAATTGGTGTCGATATTCGCGGCCCCGAAGAAACCCTTCATGAGCTTATTGGCGACGTAGTAGTCCTCGGTCAGGAATTGCCCGGACACGTACATCGCGACCGATTCCGGCCCATGGTCCGC
>JASHYD010000270.1 GCA_030043175.1 Xanthobacteraceae bacterium
AAGGATGTTCTCAACATGCGGCCGATCTATCACCAGACCGACAACCGCGTCGAGGCGCACATCTACGTCGCCGCGCTCGCTTTGCTGATCCACCGCGCCATCGAAAAGAAGCTCAAGGCCGCGCGCCTTGATCTCTCCGCCACCGAAGCCTTGACGGCGCTCAAATCCGTCCGCGTCGTCGATATCGACCTCGGCGATGGCACCACCAAGCGATCCGTCACAGCCGGCACCCATCGCGCCGCCATGGTTCTGCGTGCCCTCGGCATCAACAAAATCGATCCGCCGATCCCGCCAAAACTAGGTGAGACCATCGTGTAGTGACAAACCCCACTTCTGGCGCTAGTCATTTTCGGCCCGATCCGGCACTGTCACGGCCTCCGTCTGATCAGCCAACTCGGGAGGCGACCTCCTCACCATATCAATCATGGATCGTTCCGGGACAGTCGAGGCACTTGAGGCGGTCCGTCACAAGGAGGAAGCGAACCATGGGCGAAGCAAGGAGGCGCCGCGCGCTCGAAGTCGGGACCATCCACATTGAAGCCAATCACAGGGAGTTCTTCAACTGGACGGGCACCCAGTCCGACGCCATAGAGCTACAGAAGCAGTACCTGGCCGCCGCCAACGTCACCGGCGCTGATACTCGCCTATCAGTCCGTACAGCTTTGGTGCACGGGATGCCCGAACCAGGCACTCCTGATCATCGCGCGGATTCACCGCTTGGCAGTGTGTTCGACCGGAACGAGGTCGTACTCTACAAGGCGGCAATCCTATGGCTGGTACTGCGGGAGCACATCCTCGACACCGGGCTCAAGGTTGAGGACGTCTTTGTCGGCAAGGAACTGATTGCCCTGTTCGAAGGTAATCCGCAGGCCATCGCAGAGCACACGCGGCGCGAAACGCTCGGGCTGCCGCAGGAGGAATATGCCTTCGCGATGAAGGTTGGCATGCTCGACGAGTAAACGCTGCGCACGTGCGCAGCACCAAACCCATACGGGCCTCACCATCGTCGTCACCGGGCCATTCATCGCCTATACCTCCATGCGTGCCAATGCATGGTTCGGCCACAGCCTGACCCCCGAATCCGACCGCCGGGAAAATCTGCTCCAACCTGTCGGTGGCAGCCGAGGTGCTCGCCACCCTGCTGCCGACCCGCATCATGTTCTACCGACGCAGCGGTGAAGCGTGCGCGCTCGATCATATCTGCGCACCTCGGCGATCTTGCTTGAAAGCGCTCGATCAAGGCGACCTTTCCTTCGTATTTTTTGTCATGGTCCGGCAAGTGTGGCGATTGGTGCTGCGCTGACGATTGAAGGCGCCTGGAACGGGTTGCCCTCGATCAGCACAATGGCCGTGGTCGGGACTGAGGCCGCCACAAATATCGCGATCGCCATCAGCTCAGGGCGCCTCGCGTCGACATGTACGACCACGATTGCCGTCATCATCAGGAACCCCAGAAAGGCCATTCCCATCCATTTCAGCGGATTGACATGGGTTTGGCTTACAGCGATTCGGACGTTTCGGGCGGTGCGTACCTGTAGCGCCTGGTGGAGCATCTGGCTGTAAGCGCTCTGGTTCAGCGCTTGGCCGACCACCTTATGGCGTTCGATGGCGAAGCGCATGCCCGCGATGACGATTACGATGGCGAATGTAATCAGTATAAAAAGCAAGGTAACGAGCAGGTCAGACAGACTTTCAATGTAGAAAGAAAGGCGGGGCGGCAATATGAAGAACACCCCCGCCCCCGTGCTAAGCACGAGGCAAAAAATGCCTGCACCGAACCCACTGATAAGCGTTGCGATCATGACCGCAGGAAAGAACGTGACCCACTGAACACCCTCGACATATGGATCGATGGCGAGCCGTAGGGCGGTGGCAACCGCGGCACACCCGAAAGCAAAGGCGTAGGCCCCGACGGTTCCGGGCCGCAGGGCGGGATATCGATGTAGATTAGCCGCGGCGGTCGCATTCCACCTGATCTTTCGAGCTTTCTCAGCTAAGCTGGGCGGTCGCCGCTTGGTTGCGCCCGCTTTTTATAAAGAATGTCCCTGATTCCACTTTGCGACATACCACAGGGTCCGATCGGCAGCGGGCAGCCGCCCCGCCCAGTATGCCCCCGGACGCCCCTACGCGGCCCCATGGTGCGCTTTGACAGAGCCAGATGGAACCCGATACGGCCCGATCGGCGTTTTTTGCTACCTCAGCAACATAGGCCGGCAAGGATCTCAAGCAGTTCTTCGCGCTCCGTCCGGAGCTCGATCAGGTACTCGTGCTGCGGCCGGGCGACGGAAAAAAATGCTGCCGCTGTCGCGGTTCGATCGAAAAGCCGTCAATCGTTGTCCTCATGTGACCTTCCTGTCTGCCCGGCCCGCCCTCGCAGCTAAGAAATCGCACGAAGATGGTTAATTGATTATTTGGGCGGCGGCAGGACTGGCAACCGTACTCGGAGTATGCCGGAAGCGGGGCACCCGCGCAGTCGTATGACAAATTCATTTAAGCTGGGACGAGATGCGCCACTCTGATAAAGCACGTGCGCCAAGGTGCTGAACACCCCGGCGCATTTTAACCGCCAGCAGAGAGGATGAGCAGTACCGTCGCTGATATTACACAGTGCAAGGTACGCGGAACGGGAGCAGCTATTTATGCGCGAGGTGAATCATCGCGCCAAGAACATGCTCAGTCTCGTGCAAGCAATAGCCCGCCAGTCCGCAGCCCGTGAGCCTGAAGATTTCGTCGGGCGCTTTACTGCGCGCATCCAGGCGCTCGCTGCCAATCAGGACCTGCTGATCAAGCGCGAATGGCACGGAGTGGATGTCAAAGACCTGGCGCGCGCTCAGCTCGCGCACTTTGCGGACCTCGTGGGGTCTCGGATCGCTATGCACGGCCCGAAGCTGCGTCTGAAAGCAGCCGCTGCAGAAGGCATCGGTCTCGCAATTCACGAGCTTGCGACCAATGCCGGAAAATACGGGGCCCTCTCGACCCATGCCGGCCTTGTGGATATCGGCTGGGGCACCGAGGGTGACGCGTTCACCATGGGCTGGACCGAGCGCGGGGGGCCGCGCGTGTCTGCACTTCAGCGGTGCGGTTTCGGCACAACCGTCATGAAGGCGATGATAGAGCACAGTTTGGACGCCACGGTCGATCTTGATTATGCGACGTCAGGCCTAACGTGGCGCTTGACCTGCCCGGCAGCGAACGCGCTTAGACCGTTATAGCGCTTGTAATGGGGATTTTGTTCGCGTTTGGCGGCTTTGTCATGCGGCTTTGAGACCGACGGCGCGAATGAGGGTATCGAGATCGTCGACAACGCGCTGATAGAGGCGATCAAGCTGCGATCGCCTTTGGGATTGAAGCCGTGCGTCTGCTTTGATGGGACTGAGAAGGCCTGCGGTGAGCGGCGCGTAGACGCGTTCGAAGAGCTTCAGGAAGACGAGGCAAATCGAGTATCCCTGCGGGAGCAGTTGATAACAGCGAGAGTTGGGGAGCTTGGCAACAAGACCCTTGGCGCGGAGTTTCGATAGGTCGTAGCGGAGGGAAGCGAGCGTGTAGTGCTGGGCGTCGCAGCCGAGCGCTTCGATGACGGCGGGGTGGATTTCCGCGGTGGTGAATGTGTTGCCGGCGGCGACGTGCGCGAAGCGCACCAGCGCGTGCATGAGGGCTAGCTGGCGAGGGTGATCTAGCTTGAGGCCTGGGATGCGCTTTCCAGCAGCGGTAATTGTCGGTTCTGCAAGCTTTCGCAGCTGGCCGCGATCAACAAAGCTCTCCAGGATGTCCTGCTGCACGTCCAGATAGTTGTCGTTGATGGCCGACATGGCCTTGCGGAGGACGTAAGGTTTTCCACCGCTTTGTTGACCCCGTAATCGTTGACGTTGTTGCTTGCCGCTTCTGTGCGCAGGATCAGGTGATCGCGGACATATTGTTTGATAAAGCCATTTCCATAATGGCTGCGGACCACAGGATTGGGCAGGTTCATGTCCTCGATCTCGGTTTGCAACTTGCCCCGATAGTGCTTGGTGATCTTGCGGCCGAAGATGACCGTGATCTTGTCCGGTCGTCCGATGGTTCGGTTGGCGTCAAGCAGGCGTTTCGCCGAGCATGTCCAGTGCGGCCCGGCGACGGAAGATGAGGTTGTCGCAGAACTCGACCTGCGAGAAGAACAGCCGATGCTGGCAGCCCGCCTGCTCGCGCTCTCTTGCACTGAAGAAGGGGGTGAGGTGCGCGAGCCACTTTTGGCCAAGGTAACCAGATGTCGAGGCGTGAGTGAGTCAGCGAGTTGTTGCAGGCGATCGGGCTCGGAACATTTCAAGAAGGCGTTGGAACATTGCTTGAATT
>JASHYD010000271.1 GCA_030043175.1 Xanthobacteraceae bacterium
GAGCTCGGAGATGCGTTCGCGTACGGCTCCCCTGAGGCGCTCGCGTTGCATCGGGCTTAACTCGGCGATGCGTTCGCGTACGAACTCCCTGACACGCTCGCGTTGCATCGGGCTGAGTTCAGCGAAGCGTTCGCGCACGATCCCCATGAGATGCTCGCGTTGCGTCGGGGTGAGCTCGGAGATGCGTTCGCGCACGAGCTCCCCGACACGCTGTCGTTGCATCGGGGTGAGGTCGGCGAAGCGTTCGCGCACAATCCCCCTGAGATGCTCGCGTTGCGTCGAGGTGAGTTCGGCGACGCGGTTACCGCGTCCGCGTTCCTCGTCGTAGAATCCGTAGGTGCGGGGCCCGAAGCGGTGGCTATTAACGGAACCGCTCATGCTGCCCTTGTTGATGCCGCTCGCCTGGCCATTAAGAGCCGACACACTCAGCGTCGAACCGCCGAGGGCGATGGTTGCTGCTGCCAAACCAATCGCTATGTTACGCATCATGATGCTGATACTCCAATACTCTACTTCCAAGCACCCCAACCGTTCTCCCTAGTGAAACTCAGCAGTTTTCATTGAGTTGCAGCCGTGCGGCATAGTCGCGCCCGACAGACCTGCCGATGAACGCGGGATGAACGCGCCCAGCCTAAAGGGGCGAGAGACAGGGTGGTTTTCCAGCATCAGGCTTGCGATTGCTGCGGACTTTAAACGTTAACGCTCATATGCCCCGGAAGACCACCATCAACTATGACTGCTGGTGGGCCCCTATCGTGACCGAGGAACGTGACCAACTCAACACGAGCGCCTTCGCGGTGGGCTCGGAGACCCGGCTCTTCGAGGAGGACTTGCCAGATTCGTAACCATCGTCACCCTGTTGTGAAGAATGTCGAAGTCGCTCCTGCTTGGCGGAGGCCAACATACTTTTATTTTATTCGAATTATTATTTTATTGCTGCAGGCGGGAGACTCAGTGGCAACTGCTTGGTTGGGGTCGTGCGCCGCTTGCGGCGTTCGGCTTTGCGCGTACGCACGTCCTGCAATGGCAGCCGGTGGTGATTGCCAACCACGCGTGCCGGCAACGTTCATTTGTCGATCAGGCCCACCACGTAGGGGCGGGGAAGGGCTATTTCACCGGCAAGCTTGTGTCCAGAATAGAAATCCAGCTGCCATTTCGCCCGAATATGGAGGCCACCGAAGTTCGCGCCAGAGATGGCCGGCCAGCCAGCATCGATAAGAAGTGGTAACCTCCGGCGGCTACGAGACTTAGATCGGAGCTCCTCGCTGATCGCGCCCTCCAGGTATGCTTCCTCCGGAAAGGGAGCCGGAGAGTTCGTGGCTAACCGCCGAAGTCCTCTGGCGAGCGGCTTTGAACGGATCGACGAGCTTGACGCGACGGCCGCTGAAATCCGCGACGTCGCGGGTGACGACTCTAAAGCTATGTGGGAGCACCGTCGCAGCTAGACTGCATCATCAACATGTTTGTCACTCTCTCCATAGCTATATCGCCATCAGCCGGTTGGCCGGCACGGCTGGCGGTCTAAAACGGTTGACGATGGCCGAAAGCCGCAGTTAGAGCGGCCTACCGTTCATATCGCAACCAAAAGTTCGGTGGACGCAGTCAACCGGGGTATCAACCGGGCCATCATTTGAATCATGCACGCAAGACGCTATCGCGAGACTCGACGCGATGGCGAGTAGAATCAAACAAACAAGCTTCGACACGTCTCATTTCCCCCGCGTTCGTGGTCGCCCCCGCTGTACAGCGCTCCAGGCCGCATATAGACGTCCCACCGTCAGAATGCCGCTTACTAATGATTGCAATGCAGACGCTATCTAGCAGCATTGCCCTGAAGGCCGTAAATCTCTGGGCGGGAGGCTGGGGCAGAAGCCCCCGCCTTCAGGCGGGGGAGCATGTCACCAGTTAAAGCCCGAACACAAACAGCATGGTCTGTTCTCGCATGTCGCGAAGCTCGGGGGTCAGCGTGATTCGCCCCTTGGATACCCGGCTCAACCCGGTCATGACCGTGACGTATTGCTTGCCGCCGGCCTCGAAGGTCATAGGCGGAGCATTTATGCCCGCCCCGACATTGATTTTCCACAGCGGCGCAAGGGTCGTATCGTCGTAGACGATGAACGTCCCGTCGCCCAGGCCGGTGAACAGAAGGCCCCCGGCGGTTGTCAGCGCGGCGCTGAAATTCGGATAGGGAGCGCGCACCCTGTTCTTGACCTCGCCCGTGAACGGGTCGGCGACCGCGATCTCAGACTCGGTCCGCTCAAGCATCCTGACCCCGCCGCCCAGCATGGACCCCGTGGTCGGGTTCCTGAGCTGGTCTGGGGTCATGGTCATTTCGTTGCACGTCGGCCGCGACGGAATGTAGAGCAGCCGCGTCCTTTGGCTGAATGACGCCGACCAAAAGTTGTTGCCGCCCTCATGTGATGGGCAAAGCTTCTTGGTGCGGTCCGACATGGTCTGGTTTTGCAGCCCCGAATAGACCTGGATGTCTTTCTTCGGATCGTAATCGATCGGCAGCCCGGTCTTCTGATCGATTCCCCTCGTCCAGTTGATCGCCTCCATGTAGGGTTTGGCCAGTAGGGTCTGACCATTCGTGCGTTCGAACGCGTAGAGGAAACCGTTGCGTGCCGAATGGGTGACGAGCTTGTGCGGCTGCCCGGCGATCTGCCCGTCGATCAGAATGTGGGTGCCCGCGGCATCATAGTCCCACATATCGCCCGGCACGTACTGGTGGTACCAGTTCATGTTTCCGGTGTCGGGATCCCAGGAGATCAGACTGTCGGTGTAGAGGTTGTCGCCGGGACGGTAGAAGGGATTGAACATCGGCGCGGGATTGCCGGTGCCCCACAGCACCTGGTTGCTGGCTACATCGTAGGAGCCCGTCACCCACATGGCGCCGCCACCGGTCTGCCAGGCGTTATTATTGTCCTTCCAGGTCTCCGAGCCGGGTTCGCCGGGGGCCGGCACCGTGTATTTTCGCCACAGCAGCTTGCCAGTCGCGCCGTCGAGCGCCGCGATGAAATCGCGAACGCCGCTGTCGCCCCCGGCGGCGCCGATCACGATCTTGTCCTTGACGGGTAGCGGCGCCGCCGTGAGCGCCAAGTCAGGCTGGCCGTCGCCCATATTGGTTTCCCAAGCGACCTTACCACTCTCCTTGTCGGTGGCGACGACGCGCGCCGGATAGTTGGCGACGCTAATCACGAAATTGCCCCACAGCGCAGCACCGCGGTTCGCTGCCAGCAATTTCTCCTGCCCGGGGTCCATGCGCCAGACGATCCGGCCCGTGTCGCCGGAACGGGCGTCGATTTTGTAGACCACGCTCCATTGGTCGACCACATAGAGGTAGCCATCCTCGGCGAGCGGGGTTGATTCCAGATTTTCGTTAGCTGACGTCCCGCCGATCGCGACGGCGTATGCGAGCTTTAGAGATTTGACATTGCTTTTGTTGATCTTGTCGAGCGGTGAATATCGCTGCGCGTCATAGGTGCGATGATTCATCAGCCAGTTTTGCGGCTCCTTGTCGGCGTTAATGAGACGATCGGCGGTAACTTCGGCGGCCACCGCTGATCCCGCTGCGCCAAACCCCAGGCCTATAATCAGTGTCGCGATGGTACGCATAAGTGCATTGTGACGATTCATCATGCCGCTCCCTTGATGGCCCTACGCAAGTCCGCTTTCTAAAGGCGAGTAAGTGCTGCTCGACCGTTTCATACGCAGCTGACTGAGACTACATTGTTGCAATAGTCCGCAAAAGAGGGAGTGGGTCGGTGCCTGCGAAAGGCCGAGGTCAATGCTGACCGGCGCTTTCCGCGCTATCCAGAATTCGACGCTGCTACGCACAATTGACTTCCGAGACGGGTCACTTTCAGACCAAATCGGAGTGCGCCAGGCAAGCTGGCAAAGAATAGGAGGTGAGAGTCCCCCACGGGGAAGGTCCAGCCAACCACCCCGACCCCGAGTGATGCACGAGGTTCTGCTCGCGAGGGCAGCCGTGAAGCGTTCACAGGGGAGACCATGGGCCAAGTATTGAGCTGCGAAACGGTCTTTTCCGAGGTGCCGATCGCGTTCCGATGCAGAGAAGGCAACATCTCCCATAGCGTACTGGCTTGTATGGGAGAACCTCGCGCAGTCGCTAGACCTTGT
>JASHYD010000272.1 GCA_030043175.1 Xanthobacteraceae bacterium
CGGTTCTCGACGGAACTCTGCTCGAACCTGGCGCTCACATCGTCAACGTCGGCGGCAGCGGCAGACTCGATGCCGAGAGCCTGAACCGGATTGATGTCTATTTGCGGTTCGGCGACGCGCCCGGCCCGGTCGGTCACCCGGAATGGGCGTTTGACGATCAATTCCTAGGCTGGGAGGCGCGGCCTGCTTCGCACAAGCGCGGCGACGGCCGGTCGCGGGGGCGCGCGCATGGCATAGCGCTGCCCGACAAGCGCGTGACACTTGACGATATCGTCAGCGGAAAAACGGCCGGACGCACGTCCAAGGAGCAGATCACATGGTCCGAGCGGGGCAATCTGCAAGGCGCCCAATTTTACGCCGTTGCCGCCACGGTCTATGAGTTGGCCAAAGCCGCCAAGCTTGGATATGAGATTCCAACGCGTTTGCTTCTGCAGGATATTCGCGACTGAGCCCGCCGCGTAGGACGGTTGCACGCACCGGTGGACTTTAACCTCCGCGGCGGTTTGCCTGAGGCATTGAGCGTGCGGCGCGGTCTTGGTAAAATTGCATTCATTTCTGCTCCGGAGGAGGTCGCCGTGAGAGAACTCGGATTCGTCGTTTCACTATCTGCGGTACTCGCGGTTACGCCGTCGCTGTCGCACGCCCAGAGCGCTGACGCGTTTGCGAAGGCTTTACACGTTTACGACAGCTACCGCGTCGTGCCCAACATCATCTATCTCACCGCGAATAATTGGGATGCGAAGCTCGACGTGTACCAGTCGCGAGACGCTGCCACTCCCAGTCCGACGCTCATTTACTTCCACGGCGGAGGATGGGTCGCAGGTAGCAAAGAGGCGTCCTCGCTGACATTCCTGCCCTTCCTCGACATGGGCTGGAATGTCGTGAACGTCGAGTATCGGCTGGCGAAGGTCTCTTTGGCCCCGGCGGCGGTCGAGGACGCGCTTTGCGCGCTACGTTGGGTTCACCGCAACGGTAAACAGTACAATGTGGACACCAACCGTCTGGTGCTCATGGGAAACTCAGCCGGCGGACACCTCGCGCTGACCACAGGAATGATTCCCGCGAGCGCTGGCCTCGACAGCCTCTGTCCGGGCAATGAGGAGCTGAAGGTCGCGGCCAT
The DNA here is from genome assembly GCA_030043175.1 of Xanthobacteraceae bacterium. The sequence continues at coordinate 1,121 of JASHYD010000272.1, forward strand.
TATCAACTGGTATGGCATCACCGATGTCAATGAACTTCTCGCTGGCCCGAACGTAAGGAACTACGCAGTCGCGTGGCTTGGCGGCATGTCCAATCGCGAGGAAATCGCCAAACGGGTTTCTCCTCTGACGTATGTTCGACCAGGATTGCCTCCGATTATTTCGGTTCAGGGAGACGCGGATCCCACAGTTCCTTATTCGCAGAATGTCCGCTTGCACCAGGCCCTGGACGGAGCCTCCGTTCGCAATGAGCTGGTAACAGTCCCGGGCGGCAAGCACGGCGGATTTTCCGACGCAGAAATGGCGAAGGCCTATACAGAAATTCGCGGCTTTCTCGATAAGCTCAATATCATCCGGCAGACCGCAAACTAAAAACGCCTCACAGCCCCGCATACCACTGATAACCGCGGTCCTCCCAAAAGCCGCCCTTGCCGCCACCGATATGGGAGAGCCGATCGACCACCTCGATGCGATTGACGTATTTGGCGTGCTTGTAGCCGATCTGACGCTCCACCCGCAGCCGCAGCGGCGCACCGTGGGCGACCGGCAGCGGCTTGCCGTTCATCACGTAAGCGAGAATGGTTTGCGGATGCATTGCGTCGAACAAGTCGATGCTCTCATAATAGAAGCCGCTGTGGTCGGGCGTGCGCACCATCTCGTCCATGCAGTGAAACACGAGATAACGAGCGTCCCGCATCACCTCGGCCGTCGCAAGGAGATGGCCCATCGGAACGCCTGTCCATTGGCCTATCGCCGACCACCCTTCGTCGCAATTGTGCATTGTGATCTGCGTGCGCGACGGCATGGCCTTGACTTCGTCGAGCGTGAGCGACAGGGGGTTTTTCACCATGCCGTCGACGACGAGGCGGAAGTCCGCGAAGTTTGAAATCATGTGCTGGAAATAGGCCGTGCCGTTCGGCCGCTCGGTGCCGTTTGGCGGGAATTCCGGCGAGATGTCAGCCGCGGTGAATTCCCGCACCAGTGGCTGTCCCGCCAGCAGCAGGCGCTGCGCCTGGAGCGACATGAACTGGCCGAAATCGAGGATGGGGCGCAGCGACCGCACGTCCATAACCGAAGCCGGATCGCAGCCTGAAAGGAGCGTCGCAGCGGTGGCCGAACCGCCAGCGATCAGCGAACGGCGGGTGATGAAGCTCACGTCTAATCCTCCGGCAGGATCGCATATCGCCCGGTGATCATCGAACGCAGGTTGTTGAACACACCGGTGATGATGACTTGGATGAGGTGAACGAGCACGAACAGCACGAGGAGGTTGGCAACGAGGAAATGAATCGTTCGTGCCGACTGCCGCCCTCCAAACACGTCGAACAGGAACGGCATGGCGGCAGTCACGGCGGGCGACATGGTGAGTCCCGTTAGCACCATGAGAGGCAGCAACGCGAATATCACGATCACATAGGCAAGCTTCTGGAGAACATTGTAGCGGCGCGCCGCCTCGCCCCGTGTCCGGCGCAGGCGAATATGGTTCCGGATATCCACCAGCAGGTGATGCGGGCGAAGCTCTGCGGCGGCCGGCAAGAGATCGCGGCGGAAGTGGCCGGTGAACAGACCAAACAGCAGATAGACGAGGCCATTGAACACAAGCAGCCATGCGGCGGCGAAATGCAGGTCGCGCGCCATCGCCAGCCCGCCGGGCGATGTCAGCCATGTCGGGAATGCGCGCGTGACAGGCTCGCCTTCGGCATCATAGGAAACGCCCAGTACGCCGGTGGTGATGAAGTTGTGCCCCATGATGGAGGTGACGCCGACCGGCTCGTCCGTCTCGATGTCCTCCAGCGCCGCGATCGAGAGGACGGGCGGCACGCCGCTATAACCGTAGTTTCCCCAATAGAGCGCCGGGTGATAGTTGAACAGACTAAGCCCGCTCACGAGCAGCAAAACGAGGATCAACGCGTTGATCCAGTGGGTCAGACGCACCACGACGGTGTGCCGGTAGATCAACTCGCGTCGCCGCTTTCCGGCCGGCTCGCCGGCGGCCTTCGTTTCGGAATTTGGTTCGCTTAAAGCCACCATAAGCTAGGTTTCGGTTGATCCACATTCGCTCGATTTGAACATGAATGAGTGTAGCCCGGATTGCGGAAAAGCGAAATCCGCAGCGGGCAGATCCGTGGGGATGTTAACCTGACGCCCAACCGGGGCTACCCAGCTTTGTTCGAACCTCCGCTGGATACCCCCGCCCTCCGGCGCCGGGGAGGAAGCGGGGGTGGCTTGTTAACGGCCCCTCCCTAGGTGCCCGTAAGGAGCCTCGCGCACCTGAAGGTGCATCTCCTCCCGGCAAGGTTGAGTACCGGCGTTTGAGCGAAGTCCGTTCGTACCGACACAATAGCCTCGCTCCTGCAAATCGAAAAAACGTCACATCAGGTGCCGGCATTTGTTGGCCGTCACGCCGACCGATATTAGCGATCATTGCGGTCGCACCAACCTCGGTAAATCCCATCGAACGGTCTGCCTGCCGTTCTTGAACGCCGCGACCGGCTGCGCGATTTCTGAAATGGCCTGTGCGGGCGACAGCGCGTTGATGATGACGACGTCGGCCGGATGGCCTACCGCAAACCCGTAGTCTCTCAGGTTCAGCAGCGACGCCGATCGATCCGTCAGCATTCGGAAACACTCGTGCAGCTGGGCCGCTCGATCGAGCTGAACGACGTTTGCGTAAAGGTTCGCCATGCGGATCAACGAGCAGTCGCCATAGGGAGTTGCCGGATTGAGGATGTTGTTCGAGGAGAGGGAGCAATTCACCCCGTGCTCCAGGAGCAAGTTCGCATCTGCCACCCCACGCCGGATGTCGTGGTCCTGGTCTCGCCCCATCAAAAACAGATCCGTGGCCGGCAAGACCGTTACCGCAATTCCGGCATCGGCCAAGTTGCGCGCGATCGTCGTCACCTGGTCGGGCGGCAGGAGCGATAGTTTGGCCATATGACCGACAACGACGCGGCCGCCTCGCTTATATTTCTGGGTGAGGTCCAAAACGAGGTGAATGTCCATGGCGTCCGGGGCGTTGCCCACGTCGAGATGCATGTCGATGTCGACGTCGAACTCGTGGGCAAGCGCAAAAATGCGTTCGATCTGACCGGCATGGTCCGTGTCATATCGAGGGGCGCCGCCAATGACCTTGGCGCCGCGCCTAAGGCCTTCTACCAGCAGTTCTTCCGTTCCCGGAAAGTTCGTCAACCCCTCCTGGGGGAACACACAGATGTCGATCTCGATCGCCCATTTGTAATCGTCAATCAGCGACGTTATGGCCTCAAACCCTCGCATGCCGATACCGGGATCGAGTTCGACCTGCGTGCGCATGCGAGTTGTCCCATGCATAATGCACTGCACGAGGGTCTGCTCCGCCCGGCGTCGAATGTCTTCAACCGTCATGCTGCTCTTTAGTGGCGCGAGCCCTCTGACGGGATTTAGCCGGGTGCGTTCCTGGGGTGCGCAACGGTCGATGAGTCGTGACTTGTCGAGATGGATGTGGCTCTCGACGAGACCCGGACAGGCAAGCCGGCCTTCTGCATCGCAGACTTGCGCATCGGCGGAAAATATTCGCTCCATCGCCACGATGCGACCGTCGGCGATGCCAATGTCCGTGAGTTCGCCAGACTGGCGGTCCGCCAGCCGCGCATTGCGGATGATGAGATCCATCGCCTCCCCCAGCCTGAAACGGTACTGATGCCGCCAACCCTACGGCAACGAGTTCAAACGACTAGCGGCCGGGTTCGATGTTGGTGTTCGCGGATCTTATGATCGGCCACCATTTATCGATCTCGGCTCTATGGTATGCGCCGAGCGCTTCCGCTGTCTGTTGCTCACGGGGTGGGATCACCTGACCGAGGTCCTCGAGCCGGCGACGCACGGTTTCGTCCGCGAGTGCGTCCATAGCCGCGTTGGTGAGTGCCTGGATAATGTTCTTTGGCGTACCTTTAGGTACCCATAAACCAGACCACGTCGAAATATAGACGCCAGGCGCACCAGCCTCGTCGACGGTCGGAATATCGGGCGCCGCGGCCAACCGGGCGTTCGCCGTCACCGCATAGGCCTTGATCTGTCCATTGCGCACATAGGGCAAGGCCGAAATGGCCTGATCAAACGTCAGATCGATGTGTCCGGCGACCAGGTCTTTCATGATATCTGAGGAGCCGGCGCGATATGGCACAAATCGGAGAGCGGTTCCGGTCACGCTTTGAAAGTAGATTCCACTGACATGCTGCCCGGAGCCGACCCCGGCGGTGCCCAGAGTGATCGTCTCGGGGTTCGCTTTGAGCAGCGCGGTGAGTTCTTGCAAATTCTTCGCCGGCAATCTATTTCGCGACACGACCACGTATGGATTGCTCGACAGCAGAGCGACCGGCTCGAGGTCGTGTCGCAGATCGTAGGGCAGCGTAAATGTCGCTCCGTTCACGACGTGAGTTGGCCAGTTCCCGACGCTTACCGTGTAACCGTCAGGGTCGGCTCGAACAGCGCGGCCAACGCCGATGACACCCGATGCTCCGGTCACATTGTCGATCACAATCGGTTGGCCGAGTGAGACACGCATTCGCTCGGTCACAATTCGTGTCAATGTATCGAGGGGGCCACCGGCGCCGTAAGGCACGATCAGGGTGACTGGACGGGTCGGATAAGGCTGGCTCGGGGACGCGCTCATGCACCACAAGCTGGCGCACGCGAGCGCGCCAAAAAAAGAGGCTCTCATATTTTTGCGCTCCTCTCTCGTAACCTTATCGATTCTGGTCGATTTTCGCCAGCGTAACCGCCGCTCGCCGGCGCCAGCGCGGTCGCTGCAACCGAGACGGTGCTCGCTGCGCAGAGATGATTGCGAAACTGCCAGTCTCGCTCGCTCAAGGTAAATCTGCATGCTGTTGCGTGCATGCGAAACAAACGAGACGTCTGTCGCCGTCGACCAACTCTCGGTGACCCCTCTTAGGGGACGAATGCCGCCCATCGTGCGTTGGTAGGGCGGACGCAGAGGAGTAGACGTGATGGCAGCCGACACGCTGTTTCGCCGGATCACTGATTACGGCAACCGCGCGGACCCGTACCCACTTTATGCCGAACTCCGTGAACAGCGCGTGGCGCGCCAGGATGATGGCAGCTATCTCGTGGGCACCTATCACGAGATCGCTGCGCTGCTGCATGATCCGAGGATCAGCTCGGATCGGCGCAACCGCACTGTCCCGGACGACATCCCCATCGAGGCGCCGGGGATGCCGATAGCCTTCATCCATCTTGATGACCCTGAACATCAGCGCCTGCGCAACATCGCCATGCGGCCTTTTGGCCCGCCGCACTCGCCGGGCCGGATTGACGCGATGCACGACGAAATCACCGCAATCGCCACGCAGGTGATTGACGCGCTGCAAGGCCGCCAGCGGATCGATCTGGTCGAGGACTTCGCCTACCCCCTGCCGGTCACTGTTATCTGCCGCCTGCTCGGCGTGCCGCGCGACGACGAACCGCAGTTTCACGCCTGGTCAGAGACGATAATCGCGGGCGTCGACCCGACCCCCGACAGCAACCCGACGGAGCGCCAGCGCGCCGGCATGGCAGCGAGGATCGCGATGGGGGCGTACCTGGGGGAACTCGCCGACAGCCGCCGGGGCAAACCCTGCGACGACATGCTTTCCGCGTTCGTCAACGACCCCGGTCCCCCCGGCGCTTTCACGCGTCCGGAACTGATGTCCGCCGCGGTCCTGCTGCTCATTGCCGGCCATGAAACCACCGTCAACCTGATCACCAACGGCATGCTCACGCTGCTGCGCCACCCCGAGGCATTGGAGCTCCTGCGCGGCCGGCCCGCGTTGATGCCGTTGGCGGTGGAGGAACTGCTGCGCTACGAGCCCCCGGTTCAGATGCTGCCGCAACGCACCGCGCTGACCGATATCGAGGTCGCTGGCGTCACCATTAGCAAAGGCGCGCCACTCATCCTGGTGCTCGCCTCCGGCAGCCGCGATCCGCACCGCTTCCACGACCCCGACCACTTCGACCCGACCCGCAGCGACAACCAGCACTTCGGCTTTGGTAGCGGCGTGCACATCTGCTTCGGCGCACCGCTCGCCCGCATCGAGGCGCAGATCGCGCTGACCGAACTCACACACCGCTTGGAGGACCCACGCCTGATCCAGGACCCGCCCCCCTACCGACGCAGCCCCGTCCTGCGCGGCCCTCGCCACCTGCCCCTCGAAATCGCCGGGATCAAGGCCGAGCAGCTTTGTAAACATGGATGCAAACGCTAGACGCGCCAGTTTGCCCATCGGGCTGTTGTGGCGGACCGCTCGCACGGCCTGGCGGCTTAACGCCGCAGCCGCTCGAGCTCGCGGCCAATGCGGGTCCGGCTTGATGACGTATGTTTGGGACGAGTGGATCGAGCATAAGGCGTCACGACCACAACGGCCTGGCTTTGATGGCAGGGTCAATCGCATCGCTCGCGAAGTGAACGATCGGCGGGGAGGCGAGCAAAATTTTGCACCGGGCGTAACCCAGCAGCGAATGTGGTTCGGTCCCTTCGGTGTCGCCCTCTGCCGTGAGGCTGCTGCTTCCAAAATGATACGGGTTGTGCTCGGTTTCGACGGCGGCTTTTTTTGACAGCAGACCAGGTCGGGCCTCACGCTGGAACGGCGAAGAGCTCGGTAGCGAACAAACTGTTGCGGCCTGGCACCAGGACAAGCAGCGAAGGCACCAGAAGTCGAGCCCCCGCCGCACGCATGCGGCGGCGGGCGTACCTATTCGGCGGGGTGGAATGACGAGCTGCCGGCCGCCTCACTATCGGGCCGCATGAGACTCAACACGGCCTCGCTGGCGGCGCTTCCGGTCAACACAAGCATCGCGCCAACCACGAGCAGTGCCGTCAAGGTCAACACGCCGGAGCTGGAGACGATGAGCGCCAGAATTCCCAGCACGATGGCGGCGAGGCCCGCAAGCGCTTGCATGCCCGTTGACCCGTAAGCCATCTCGGCGGCCAGGATCTCGCTCCCCGAGCGCCATTCCCTGGCAGGTTTCTCGGCGTGCCTCAGCCGGTGCAAATGCCAAATAGCGTTGCTGCTGAAGACGAGCG
>JASHYD010000022.1 GCA_030043175.1 Xanthobacteraceae bacterium
GCAATGACAAACTTCATTGAAAAACTCGTCGCCGAGATCGTCGTCAATTTGTGCGTCGGTGCAGTGCTCGGTTTGATATCGGGGCTATCGTGGACGCCCGACGATGCCCGTCAGAATCGCCGGGCGGTGGGCCGCGGCTGCGGGTCTAACGCCACGATGGACGGCGAACCGGACCAAGTCCGCACCTGCGGCGAGCATCAATAATGGCCGTTGCCATCGATCAGGCTGCCGTCAATCTCGCCGTCGCGCTTGGCCTGAGCGCCGTCATTGGCTTCGAGCGACAGTGGCGCAACCGGCTGGCGGGGCTGCGCACCAATACGCTGGTCGCGCTCGGAGCGGCCTCGTTTGTCATTTTTGAGCAACTCATTGACGATCATTCGAGTCCAACCCGGGTGGCGGCGCAGGTCGTTTCCGGCATCGGCTTCTTGGGCGCCGGCCTGATCTTCCGCGAGGGTCTAAGCGTCCGCGGGCTCAACACGGCCGCGACGCTGTGGTGCTCCGCCGCGATTGGCGTGATCGCGGGTGCCGGATATCCGCTCTACGCCGCGATTGCCACCGGCTTCGTGGTCTTTGTCAACTGGCTGCTACGCCCGATCGTGAGCTTCATCAATCGCCGGCCCCTGACAGCGAGCGAGCTCGAGACCGGATATCGGGTGTCCGTCACCTGCCGAAACCCCGATGAAGCCCATGTGCGGGCACTGCTGCTTCAGGGTCTCGCGGGCTGTGGGCTGACCCTGCGTCGCCTTGACAGCATCGATCTCGAAGGCTCCGCGCGCGTCCTCGTGACAGCCTTCACGACCACGTCGCATCGGGTTGACGCCGAGGTCGAGAAAATCGTCGGCAGGCTCAGCCTCGAACCGACAGTTTCGGCAGCGAGATGGCAAGCCGAAGCGCCGACGGAGCAGGACATCCTGCCTTGGCCCGAATTCAGCGGCGCTTGGCAGGCTCGCGACGAGGACCACGCGGCCGGGCATTGACCGCGCGCCTTTCACGCCCGAATGTGGTATCAGGCACACATTGAAGACAGTGCATTATACGCAAGGACCCGGCCAAGGCATCGCCGGAGATTTGGAACAGCAGATCATTCCTGACATCGGCATGTTCGTTCGCGCGGGATGGACTCCGGGGGAAAGCTGGAACCGGATGCACTACTGACGCCGACGCGTCGCTGTCGGGCGGCTTGTCATTTGGGGGGAAACTTTGGGGCCGGCCCGACCATCATATTGGCCCCGCCGGCATCCTCAATACCATCTCAAGTTCACATGAAGCGTATTTCGATGCTGGCGGTCTGACAGCGCTCCTCGGCGATGGAACGTTGCCGCATCCGGGCCTCGAAAAGATCATGGAAGCGTTATCGGCGGCCGGTGTTCGCGTGGCAGGCGACCTTGGATTATCGGTTCATCGTCAATCCGGCCTATAATAGGGACCGCGGCCCAGTGTCAGTGATCGCGACGCGGCTGCATACTCAGTTTTGACCCGAAAAAAATCCCCGTTCGGGCTTTTCCCATACAAGAGCGAGACGTGTCCTGATCCCTGCGTGACATCCGGCAACAGGAGCAGTCCGCCGGGGCCCCTGTCGGCGCAAGTTCGCTGCGGTCTTTTAAAAACCGCCAGCGTTTCTCGGCGGGGGCCGGTTCTCCGGCGCTGATCGGAGTGCGGCCCGCACCCAGTGTTACCCCTATGACTTCTCCGCCAGAAGGCTCGCATTGCCCCCCACCGCGGTCGTGTTCACCGTGACGACTTGCTCCAGGGCGAAACGGCGCAGATAGTTCGGGCCGCCGGCCTTTGGTCCGGTGCCGGAAAGGCCGGAGCCGCCAAACGGTTGGGTGCCCACCACCGCCCCAATGATATTGCGATTGACGTAGATATTGCCGGTGGAGAGCCGCTCGACGATGTGCCGGACCGTGCTGTCGATCCGGGACTGAATGCCGAGGGTGAGCCCATAATCGGTCGCCGCGATATCACCGAGGAGGCGGTCGAGCTCATCGGCGCGGTAACGCACGACGTGGAGCACGGGACCGAACACCTCCTCGCGCAAATCGGCTGCGCGCTCCAGTTCGATAATGGCCGGCGGCACGTAATGGCCGGCCGCCGGCAGTCCTTCCGCGCCGCCACGGAACAAGACACGGCCTTGCGCCTCCATGCCGGCGACCCAGCCGTCGAGCTTGTCTTTTGCCGCCGCGTCGATCACCGGCCCCACATGCGTTGCGGGGTCGCGGGGATCGCCGATCTTGAGTTCGCGTGCGGCCCCCGCCACCATTGCGATGATGCGATCGGCGACGTCGTCCTGCAGACAGAGGAGCCGCAGCGCCGAGCAGCGCTGACCGGCGGAGCGGAATGCTGAGGCGATCACGTCATCGGTAACCTGCTCCGGCAGCGCGGTGGCATCGACGATCATCGCATTGATGCCACCGGTTTCGGCGATCAGCGGCACGATCGGGCCGTGCTTTGCGGCGAGCCTCCGGTTGATGATCCGCCCCACCTCCGTCGAGCCCGTAAAGGCAACGCCGGCCGCGTGTGGGTGGGCCACCAGCAAGTCCCCGACCGCGCCGTCGCCCGCAACCAAATGGAGCGCCGTCGGGGCAATGCCGGCCTGGTGAAACAGGCGCACCGCCGCGGCGGCGATGTGAGGGGTTTGCTCGGCAGGCTTAGCAATGACGGCGTTACCGGCGACGAGCGCCGCCACCACCTGCCCGCTGAAGATGGCGAGCGGGAAATTCCATGGGCTGATGCAGACGAAGACGCCGCGGCCGCGGTGATTGAGTTCGTTGCTCTCCCCGGTCGGGCCCGGCAGCGATTCTGGCGCGAGGCGGCGCCGCGCCTCGGCCGCATAATAGCGACAGAGATCCGCCGCCTCGCGCAGTTCGGCAAGCGAATCGTCAAGCGTCTTGC
>JASHYD010000273.1 GCA_030043175.1 Xanthobacteraceae bacterium
GCAGTGACGCTCGATGGACGACACATTACATTGACGCGCCAGGAATACCGCCTGCTGCATCTCTTGGCCTCGCATCTCGGGTTGGTGATGACCCATAACCAGCTTATCAAGGAAATTTGGGGCAACCCCTCGCCCGATAATGTGCAGTATTTGCGGACGCTGGTACGAAAGCTGCGTCAGAAGCTTGAGGCCGACCCAGGCCAGCCGAAGCTACTCATATCGGAGTCTGGCGTCGGCTATCGTCTCAACCGCCGTAGGGATCAATGACTCTAGGCAAGAACTGCTTTTGCAAATCTGCTTTCAGCAAATCGAAGAGTCGCGGATAGACTGACCGCTCGGTCAGTCGAGCCCGCGAGTTTGGGGCGTATTGGGCGAACAAACTCTTGGCCTTTTTGTGCGCCACCGGGCACCGCCTCGCCCAGCCAGCCAATCCCACCGCGAGGTTTTCCGCGGACAAAATTAGCGCCGCAATCAGCAAAAAGCCTTTATTCGCTCGTTTCGCACTACGCGACGACGACGATCTTCTGAACAGCTTTCGCAGTACCAAATCCGCTTCGATGAACTTGCGAGTTTCAGGATCCTACAAGATATCCGGGAGGGATGAGAAACCGCTCAACTTATGATAGGTGACAATGAGGGTCTTGCAATATTCGATAAGAACCTTTGGAACGAACGAGAAGTTGATATCTTTGTCAGGTGACGGTAAATGCTGGCCTTGCCCGCCCTCATCGACTGCGGTGACTCCCATCACAAATACCTATCGACAGCCGGCAGAGTCTTAACTTGCGACACAATATTCGCAACCTTTTTATAAATCGATCATGAAAGTGACCTGAGTTAATATAATTAATATATTTTTTGACGAGCGCGTGTTGTTCCTGCGTATCTGCGCCAGTCCGAGCGTGGTCATCACTTCTTTTGTCCATGAGATCTATAGGCAAGGCGTGCAAGCTTGTTGGCAGCGACCAAGCCCGAGACCCGACGGGGTCGTCGCTAGCTCGCGGACGATGAGACTACTGTGAGAAATTACAGCGACGTCGGGTGAGCGATTCCTTAATTTGCCAAAGCTTAGGAGGGGGACTATGGTCAGATGCATATCCAGAGTTTGACGTCTGTAGGCCGAGACTTGCAGAGACGCCGAGGTAAGACAGCGCTGGTGGAAATAAGCTGCTCGCGCGATTTATATCGAAGCGCGACGTATATCATTAAGCGGTGCCGTTGATCGATGGGCAAACTGGCTAACACGATCCTGGTGATCGACGACGAACCGCAGATCAGACGCTTCGTCAAGGCCGGTTTGGAGCTTCACGGCTATTCGGTTCATGCGGCCGAAAATGCCTCGAGAGGGCTCAATGCCGTTGCTGAGCTGCGACCTGACCTTGTCATTCTCGACCTTGGCTTGCCAGATATGGGTGGGCCCGAAGTTCTCACTACGATACGATCGTGGTCGAACGTGCCGGTTATCATCCTATCAATCCAAGTCGGCGAAGACGAGAAGGTGCATCTGCTGCGCAGCGGTGCAGACGACTATTTGGCCAAACCATTCAGCCTCGCCGAACTGGCTGCGCGCTGCGAAGCGGCGCTGCGCCGCTATCACAAGGCCGTCGACAAGGACTCGATGGTGCGGACTGGACCGCTCACGGTCGATCTCGCGGCGCGAGCGGTAACGCTCAATGGGCAATACATTAGATTGACGCGCCAGGAATATCGACTGTTGTATCTGCTGGCCTCACACCTTGGGTTGGTGATCACACACGACGAGCTTATGAATGACCTATGGGGGGCCCACCCGTCGCCTCACAAAGTGCAGTACATGCGGACGCTGGTGCGACATTTGCGACTGAAGCTCGAAATCGATCCAAGCCAACCGAAGCTGCTGATATCGGAGTCCAGCATCGGCTATCGCTTGGAGCGTCACAGGCCTGTCGATCGGTGACGTTCTATGTTCCGGCAGCAACCGCTTCTGTTGATCGGGCCTTCAGCGCGGACAGTTGAGAGATATCGCGCGGCTAGGCTGGCCCGCGATCCTGGGGTGTTCTCAGCGAGCACGGCCCGAGCTTTTGTGTGCTCCTTCGGGTAGCGCAGTGCCCAGCTGGACACTCCGAGTGCGAGTATTTCGGTGGAGAGGATCAATGTCGCAATCCGCACGAAACCTTCGTTCGCACTGTTGGTTCCAAACGACGACGACGATTTTTTGAACAACTGGTTCAATGCGAAATCTGATTCGATGAGCTTGCTGGTTTCCGGATGTGACAAGATATCCGGTAGGGAGGAAAAGCCATTGAGCTCGTGATAGCGGATGATAAAAAGCTTGCATTTCTTCAGGAGAGCTTTTGGCAGAAATGCGAAATCGATATTTCCGTGGAGCACAGGCTCGCGTAGATGATCGAGCGCGGCAATCGGCATGATAACACCCGCGAAGTCGGAGGCACCTAGCCTGTAGTCAAGATACTCTCCCACTGCCTATAAGTCGATCAGGCACATCGTCGGGGATAATAGAGAAATCATATTATTCTGATCGCTTCTCGCTTCCTTTGAACGAAAAGGAGAAAGGAGTTGCTGAATACGGCCAGATATTCGCCGGCGACCGCGCAGAGCGGTAATCATTCATCATCTCGGTGTGGCGCACAATTTCACGAGGCACCTGAACCGGTCGAAATCTCGCGTCCCGCCGCGAAAATGCTCTCGGCGCCGCTACGAAATGCCTGAGTCGCGAACTTCATCAGGGCCGTGGCGCGGCCCCTGGTGCGCCATTCGGGCGAGGAGAGGTTGGGAGTGGCCCCATTGCGTGCACACCTTGGCCGCATCATGAGGCCCTGCGCTATCAATCTCTCAGAAATCTCTGCGGCGCCGACGCCTTTGGACCGCCGCGCTGGTTTCTGGATACATCCAGGTCACCGGCGACCGATCGGCACAGAAGCTTGGCAAAGGCGCCCGCGTCTTCCGGCTTGGCAAAG
>JASHYD010000274.1 GCA_030043175.1 Xanthobacteraceae bacterium
GCTGAAGCGCTGCGAGGCGATCGAATAAGCGCCGGGGTTGACCATGTCGAAGAACGGCCGGATGCGGCCCGCCGTGAAGCCGGCGAACTGCAGGAAGGCGCGGTCCATGTACACCGTCGTGGTGCCATAGCTCTGGGTGGGGCCGAGAGGCGCGGTGGTGGCGCCGCCGCCGTAACCGCCCCCATTGGTCTGAACGCTAGCACCGACGTCGATATAGGAGCGCAACGTGCCGTATTCGGTCTGCTGGCGCATATCGAAGCTGACCGCGCCGCGCGTCTGAAAGTTGAACATATTCGTGGTGCGATCGAGCGCGCCGCCGAAATCGCCGGTGCCCGGCTGGACGGGACCGCCGCCGAGAAATGAGCCGCCGCCACCAGCGCCGTAACCTATCTGAAGTCTCGCAAAGACGCCGATCTTGATGCAGGTGTCGGTCCCGGGGACATACAGAAACCCGCTCCATAGAGGCTGCAGGCTTTCACATATTCAACCGGCTGGGCCTTGGTCGGCAGATCGGCGGCCTGCGCACCGGCGATGGTAAAGATACCCGCCGCCGACCCCAATAGAACGCGCTTCACTGGTCTCATAACAACCCCTCCCCTTGACTATGTGGCTAAGCCGGTTTTGCATCCACAAGTCGAAAGTTCCGCCATCTACAAGCACTTGGACATGCAGTATGTTTATTAATACACAAGTGATATATATGGCTAGCAATGGCCTCCTTTGAGGGTGCATTTGATTTTCCGGCAGTGTTGCAGAAAGATCACGGTGGTAAAGAACGCTATGATCGACAGGGTGCTTTTGGTTCGGCGATTGCCGCCCGAAGCGCAAAATTGTGGGAAAAAAATGATACTTTTAATAGGTTATGGTTGTCGGAAACACTCTCGGATCCAGCCAGAGTCTCTGGAGGCCTCGACCTCGCGGGGGATAGCAGGGAGGTCGGAGCGGACACGCACGGCACGGGGCGGGATGGAACCGCGCGCATTCACCGTAACACAATCACGTAAATATCAAATTTTAACGCCCTTGACCGACGCCGCGGGGTTTTGGGGGCGGAGGACCTCATGGTTTCGAGGATTAGGACCAAGCCGAACCGCACCGAAGACGCCTTAATCGACAACCCGCGCGTATGGGTGACATCAGTTTATTTATAAAAATCTAAAAGTAGTCGCGTTGTCGCGTTGCTATACTTTCATTCTTTCCAGCTTTCACCGTGGGCAGCATGTCGAGCGCGGTGAGATCAAAGCCATCCACGTCGCCGCGGTGAACCCGCGGCGATTGCGTTCGACGACGCACGCTGGGCATTTCGCCCAAACCGTAGGCCTCCGGGGTCTTTTGCCTGGGGACTTAGCGCCAATTCGCCAAGGCACCGCTGTAGCCCGCCAGTTTCAATGTCCGCGAAGTCCTGGACGTCTAGTTCCGATGCGCCGCAGCTGGAGCGGCATGCCATCCCAAAGCGCATCGTCCTCGAGCGAGCGCCGAATGAGGAGGTACGGTTTCATTGGCGCCAACAAATCGAAGTCAGCTACGGGGATCGTCTCTATCGAACCAGACCTCGAAGTACTGGTCACGGAACTCGCCGACCAACGCGTGTGTCGGTTCGAGCTTCAATTGAGCACTTATATTATTCTATGCTGTTCCTAGCACAGCCGCCGTAAGTAACTCCCTGAGCTGCGCAAGGCGCGCTCGCTTGGCGGCAAGCTGCTCGGGAGAGTCAGCAAACAAGTCGTCTTCGTCATTCTCATTCGGCGCACACTCGGCCTCGATCGCCGCCATACGCTCGGAATGATCGAAGTAGTGTCTAATCTCCTCGCCACTGAATATAGCGCGAATCTCGGCAATGAAACGTGGGAGTTCCCGAGCGAACTCGGGCCTCGTGACCGCCGTATCGGCGTAGGTCATGAGCTTTTCGCCGATCAGGTAATCCAGGCTGGAGAGAACGCCGTACTGAACTCGGACATTACGAGCTGCAACGCATTGCTCCTGCCAGATGTCCTCGAACTTGTGCTCGGCCATGGTGCCCTCATGATGAGCCAGTATTCGTATTTCAGCACAGATGGTCCGAGCGCGCTAGACTTCCATAAACCGCTGACGTGTTTCACTCTGCTTCGTCAGAGCAAGCGGGCTTGTGGTCCGCTCCGCCGGTCAGCGGCCCACGCCACGAACGTGATCGGACGAACATGATCGCGCCACCGTTGCGCTGTTCGCACCGTGGTTATCCACAGTGGTCATTTTGAAATGCGGTGTTTTCTGCAAGAATCGCTTGGGATTCGTTTTGGCTGAGAATTCGGCTGGGAGGACTTGGATGGCAGGCAAGACCGTAAAGTTGCGCCCCTGGACGAAAGAAGATGTCCGCGCACTCAAGACGCTGGCGCGCGAGAAGACAAAAACGACGGTGATCGCACGCAAGTTGAAGCGCAGCGTCGGAGCGACTCACCAGAAAGCAATGCGGCTCGGTGTTACATTAGGGCGAGGCCGGACGAGGAAGCCAGCGTAACTGGACCACTCGGATTTCCATGCCTTCCGCGACGCGCTAAAAGCCCCAATGTGGCTCCTCGCTTGCGTTGATCCGAGGCCGGTGTGGCAGGTGCCGAGCGTTGAGGATCGAGCGAATGTGCGACCAGCAACTCGATCTGTTCTCCTCAGCCGTCATTGAGGCCGAATGGTCTGTGCCGCAATGTATCGCAAAGCGTGTGGACGCGACTGTTCTGGACGACCACGCATTAATTGCTGCCATCCCCGACTCAGACGGTACCGACAGTATAGCTCTGGCGCACGAGGCAGGTCGGCGGCGGCTGACGGCGGCCGTTCCTAGCCTTGAGGCGCTATGCCGACGTTTTTCCGGGTTTGGACGCCACCGCATCTTGCCCGAACAAACTGCAGCCCTGCGTGCACTCGGCGCTATTGGGGGCCGCGAGGCGGCGCAGTCGATGTTGCGGTTGATTGAGAGAGAGGCTGTTCAAGGACCAGCGTTGAACTTGGCCGTAAATACAGCCGCACGGCTCGGCTCTACATTCCCGGTTGCCGTATTGCAGTCACTCCTTCGGCACGCTGACCCGGATATCCGCGCCGGTGCCTGTGGGTGCGCCCGGCGCAATCCCGAGGTCATTTCTGTGATGATTGAGCTTCTTGGTGACCTGAACCAGGAAGTCGTAAGGTCGGCAGCGTGCGCCCTTGGACGAATGGGCAGAATCGAAGCTCGTCCGGTGCTCGTCAAGCTGTTGCGGGAGCAGCCATCCGAGGACGTGATTGATGCCGTGTCGTCGTTCGCCGATGAAGAGTGCATGATACAGCTTGGCCGAATCGCCCGGACCGAGCCGACCTTAGCCGATGCGGCGCTCGATGCGCTGGAGGACACTGACCACCCTCGAGCCGAGGCGATTGCGACAGCGGTTCGCAATCGGCAACCCAGCGGTCGCCCACCCCCCAGCTAAAGGCTAGCTAAAGGCGGGGAATTTCGCCCCAACCTCAAGGCGGTGAGTTACCGTGGTAAGTTCGGGACTACTGCCCAGGCCACGTTGCAGACAGGTTCAAAAGCGCCCTGAGGCGCTTCCTCAACTTGGGCTCTGGAAGGCAAGACTTAAGACAAGCCCGGGATAGGCACGCTACCTTCCCGACTACGGACCCTGACATGAATCCCATCGAACGGGTCGTTGTTGACGAAAGCGTCGGACCCGATTCCGAACTCATGGCGCTGTTGCGCAACCGGCTTGGCGAGCGGCAGGTCGTGTTCGTATTTCTGGCAAGCGAGCATCCGGGCATTCCCGATATTGAGATCCTCGACAAATTGCTGGATAAGCGGTCGGTGCTGCTGACGCACGATCGGGTGTTGCACAACCTCGCTATCGGCCGGGGCTTCCGGTCGATGATAAAGACTCCGGAGTCAGGCTTCGCTGACCGCCGACTCGCACACGTAGCCGCGCCGGACAAACATTTTCCTGTGGTCCGCGGTGCCCTCCGCGACAGTTACAGGCATAAGGCAGACCCGCAAGCGCAAGCCATAAGGGGATGCGTGTTCGGATTTCTGTCCCCACATCAACTAAAACAGTTCCGCACCAAACGCCGCAGAATCCGCGCCCATTTCGGTTCCTCCGACAACATCCTGGCCGCAGCACTCACGGTCGGGCAACGGCGCACGCCGCGGGGCATGATCGGCGGCTATGTGCTGAAAGTGGACGCGCGTCACGGTGTCAAGAGCCTGTTCCCCGCCAGCGAGAGCTATTTCGTGGATCGTGACTGCAATGAACCGTTGCACGCAACTTGCTGGGCGCTAGCACACCTCTTTCAGCTTCAGCTGCAAAACTATCCGATCACCCTCTACCATCTGGAAAGCGCCGCACAGGCGCGGTGTGCTATTTTGATCGACGACCCCGGCGCGGCCGTCGGCGTTATCGAGCGAATGGTCGCGCGCCTCCTTGCCGCCGTTTTCCAGCTGAACTCCGCAACATGCACGAAAGGTCGTTTCTTCGAACGGGTCAGCGATAAACTGACCCAACTTGGGAAATTTGCCAGCAACGAGTTGGTGGCGTTCGATGTGCAAGCTCTGGCCGAAGCCCTATCCTCTCAATGCTGACGCCACTCTGGGAGCACAATCCGGACCGACAAACCGCGACGGCGATGGGCTCTGACAATCATCCGATCCTCCCGCACCTAACACCCCCGGCTTCGCCGCTGGGAGAAAATCGGCCACCCAAAACAGCTGCGGCAGTACAATGCCAACGCAGCACATCGAGACGAGCGGCGCGTCTTCCCGCCAGATTGCAATCAACGTCAAAATCAACGGACATCGCAGAAATACAGAAAGTTGGTTGGCCCGTAATAAATAGACCGGGACGAGCACCGCCATATAGGCGGTGTAGGCGAGCTTGAGGCCGGCCGGCACGCGCGATGCCCGTTCCGTCGTGACCGTTCGGGTAGGCTGGAAGCGATCCTCCACAACATGCCCTCCTCCGTATATGAATGACGTTCACGTCTAGGCCGACCGTGAACGACGTTCAGGAAAAATATGAACATTGTTCACACGATTTTGTGAGCGGGTCTGACGACGACCGCCGAGCGCCCCTGTCTCGTGCCCGGGTCTCGGCTGCGACGAGCAATCAAGTTTCGCTTGGCCTTCTACGGGTGCTGCGAACCGGCTTCCTGGGTGATTGTCCGGTTTACAGACGTGTGAAGGGGCGACTCCCGGCGGGCAGCGCAGGTCCTTCGAGGGGCAAATTCGTCCGTCACGGGGGTGCTGCCCAGCATTGCTCGCGGGTGAGGCATGTGGCCGCGGGTTGGCCGAGACGGGGCAGCTATCGGCGAAACTGCGCTCACCAGCAGGAGCGCAGCCCCTGACCCGTGTGCCCACTCTCAAACATCAGCGAAATGTAAGAAAAGACAATTTATCCGGTAAGGTATCGCGCAATGCCACACGCCTTGGCGTTCCGTCCCACCGCCTTGTTTTGGTCAAACCACAATGGCCTGTGTGCGGCGCTAGGGGGTTGAGGTGCGATAATGCAGGTCGCCCAATGGATTCCAAGCTGACCCCAGTGCAAGCCGGTGCGCACCATGACGGTGATGTCGTCTTGGTGGCGCCGAAGGATTGGACGTACGTCGAAGAAGCTCCGCACGTCAGTTCGAATCAGCGTCGTGCCGCGGGATCCGACTTTTCCGCCGGCCCGCGCATGACCGAGCCGTCGCCCGACCCCACGCTTCGCCCAGCCGACGTGAACAATGACCCGTTGCCGACCGATCGGCCCTCGCCCGGCAGGCGGACCTCACGCAGCCTCGCCCGCTTTCTGCTGGCGGTGTGCGTTGGTGTCGCGGCCACCTTGGCCTGGCAGTCCTACAGCGGCACGGCCAAGCAGATGATCGCGAACTCGGCCCCGCGGCTCAGCGGGTTGTTGCTGTCGCCGCCGGCGGCGATGAACCAGCCATCCGGCCGTGAGACCGCCATCGAGCAACCGAGCCCTCCTGCCGTTCAGGCGGCGGCGCCGCAGGCACCATCTGCGCAATCCGAAGCTGTTGCGTCCACGGCATCGGAGACGGTGACGTCGACCGCGCCCACCGCACCTTCTCGTGAGTTGCGACAGCAGCTCGAGACGATGGAGCAGGATCTGGCCGCCGTGCGGCAAAGTGTCGAGCAACTCGCCGCCGGCCAGGAGCAGATGGCTCGCGACATCGCCAAGCTACACACGGCTGGGCAGGACATCCGGCGCAGGACATCGGCACTTCCGCCGGCCGCGACCACGACGCACAAGCCCGTCACGCCGCCGCAAACCGCTCCTCAGTCATCAATGGCACCGGTCACGTACCCGGCACCGCTCACGTACCCGCCACCGGAACCGGCTCCCCAGTCATCAGCGGCGCCGCTCCTGGCGGCGCCGCCGGAACCGCCACGACCGCCAATGCCGGTGCGCTGAGCGCAGGCTCATTGAGGATGCTGGATCGTCGCGATGGATCGCATCTCGCAAACGCCGATAGTCGAGGACGCCGCCAACTGGGGGAATGGGGAAACCGCGGGTGCGCCAGCGATCATCTTAGCGGTCTGAACACGAATATCTGTCGCTAATGCTATCTTGGATTGCGGATGAGTGGCCCTACCCGCTCCGCCCCAGCGAGCGCGTTCACCACTGGATCAATATGAAAGGTAAAATTGCCCTCCATCGTATGGGTGTCCACTGAAAGAACACGCCATTTCACCCAATAGGTCCCGGCGGGCAGAACCTTCACCGCACGCGAAGCAGCTTGCGATCGCTCTTATCGATCACGGCGTTGGCGGTATTCATCCGTGCACCTGCCCGTTGATCGGGTTGCCCAAAGTAAAGTTCATCGAGGTCGTCCGAATGGAGCGAAGCGACATCCAGGAACCCCGGTCCCGCATTTCGCTTTGCTCAATACAGACCGTACGCTGCCAGCAGGGGACGAGTCCCTCGCTTCCGATTTTTGTCGATCGACAGGACAGCGAAGCGCATCGAAGGCTTCGGCGATCCGTGCACCCTCGATGGTGCGGACATCGCGCACTTTGCTGATCGTCACGACGCGCGGCAATAACAACCTGCCGAGTTCGATCTCGCGTCCGCCCCATGCGGTCCCGGCTCTTGTTTCCCAGGAGCTTCGGCAGGGGCCGGGGCTCTGTGGACCGGTTGAATGCGCCCGGTCCTGCGGGCATGGCCAAGAAGTCCGAACCGCAGCCGACAAACGCCAATGAGATCGTCAGCCGCCCACATCGCCGCCTATTACACCGGCCCGAACAGTTCCCAGCTTGCGCCATCAAGCCACTGCATCTGCCGCTGCGTGATCGGGCATAATCATCCGGCCCAGTGTTGATTGTGATGCCCGCAGCATTGGAAGAGTGAGGCCCTTGAGGCTCGCCGCCTGTTTCCGAACATTCTCGCGGGTAAGATCGTCAACACACTGCTTGAGCACCGCAAGCAATGCTTTCGCTGCCATATAGCCGAACACCGTGAATACGGAGGTCTTGTCACCGTCCGGATGATATCGATCCATGAAAGTGGACCATTCTTTGGTTTCCGTATCATCGTTCCAAATTCGATCAGTTGCGTCCTTTATGTAGCTGCCGGTCAAAAATGCCCCGGCGAGTCTCTTCTGGTTGACCTACCGCCATTCTGACGGCCGCGCCGCTGCGGTGGTCGTGATCGAGTCTCGCGGCGTTCTCCATGCTCGCCTTGAGGCTTCGCCGGCCGGCGAGCGATCGAGAGCTCGAGTTCGCGTCCGGGCACCAGCTTGACCACGAGAGCGCGGGCCAGATCCCGGCGACTAAAGGAGCGTCATTAGGAGTCGTGGGAAGTCGGCCACTGCGCGATCACCTCTTCGACGACGCGGCGCGATAGGCTATGATACGTCACTCTCGCCGCGGTGTAGATCTCGCGTCCGAGCC
>JASHYD010000275.1 GCA_030043175.1 Xanthobacteraceae bacterium
TTGAGGACACAGGCGCTCAGGCAGTTATTCCATCGAACCGCTCCCGCTCGCAGGCTATCCCGTACGACAAGGACCTCTACAAAGAGCGCAACTTGGTCGAGCGGTTCATTAACAAAATCAAGCATTATCGCCGCATCGCCACACGTTATGAGAAAACCATCGTGTCGTTTGCGGCCGTGCTATTCCTGGTCGCCACACAGGACCTAGCGTCGTCGAGCCCAATGTGGACCATGACATGGCTGAAGCCCGCGATGCTGTTGCTGCCGCTAATCAGCGCCTTAGCGGCCGGTCTGGTGGGCCGCGCTCGCGCGAGCTTCGCGATAGCGCTGCCGATGCCGTCGCCCGCGTTTCCCAGACCACCGCGGTGCGGGGTGCCCTCGCTTCAGATCTTAAACCAAGTTATCGAAGGTCCTGACGGTGGCGATCCTGATCTGACAGGGCTCGGTCCAAGTAGTATGCCGCGCTGATCAGGGAAAGATGCGTGAAAGCTTGTGGGAAATTGCCTAGGTGCTCGCCGGCCGGACCAAGCTCCTCCGAAAAGAGGCCGACATGGTTCGCGTAGCCGAGCATCTTTTCAAAAAGGAACCGTGCCTGCTTGACGTCGCCCGCACGGGCGAGACACTCGACGTACCAGAAGGTGCATATGTTGAACGTGCCTTCGCCTCCCCGCAATCCGTCGACCCTTGCGTCACGAGAATAGCGGTGGACGAGGCTATCATCCAGTAGCCGACCGCCGATCGCCTTCAAGGTGGAGAGCCAGCGCGGGTCCGTAGGGCTGACGAAACGCACGAGTGGCATCAGCAGGCAGGATGCATCCAGTGCGGTGCTTCCCTTGCTCTGCACAAACGCGCCCTGCTGCGAATCCCAAAATTCCGTGTGGATGTCCTGGTAGATTGCATCGCGAATTTCGAGCCAATCCACCAGGGGCGCAGGCAGGCCCCGTTTGCGGGCGAGGCGGATTGCCCGATCGAACGCAACCCAGCACATCAGTCGGGAATACAGGAATTCCTGCCGGCTGCCGCGCACCTCCCAGATCCCTTCGTCGGGCCGACGCCAATTGTGCGCCAGCCACTTCATCGAGCGCACGACGCCTAGCCAAGTCTCCCGGGATACCTGCTCACCGTATTTGTCCGAAAGGTACAATGCGTCCATCAGCTCTCCGTAGATGTCGAGCTGCAGCTGGGTTAGCGCGGCATTACCTATCCGCACCGGCACCGACCCACGATACCCGCGCAGGTGCGGCAGTTCTGCTTCCGCCAGGACCCCGCGCCCGTCCGCGGTGTACATCAGTTGCAGTGTGCCGTCCGCACCGCATCGGCTTCCTCGTTCACCGAGCCAGCGCACAAACGCGTTCGCCTCCTCCACATGCCCGAGGCGCAGAAAAGCGTAAACCGTAAAGGCGGCATCCCGCAACCAAGTGTAGCGGTAGTCCCAGTTTCGAATCCCGCCGATTTCCTCGGGCAGCCCGAAGGTCAACGCCGCGATCATTGAGCCGTGCTCACAGGAGGTCAGCAGCTTCAAGGCAAGAGCGGAGCGAGTGACTATTTCACGCCAGCGGCCGCGGTAGCTCGAACGCCGCACCCAACTACGCCAGTAGTCGGAGGTTTCCTTGAATGCGGCGCTCACATATCCCGGATCTGCCGAAACACTATCCCTGCCGTATGGTGCGTCCTCCAGGACGAAGGAGGCGGTATCCCCGGCAGCCAAGTCGAATTCTGCCAGTGCCGCGCCATTGCTGATATCTATCGGCACGCTGGCGCGCAGCCGCAGAGCCAAGTTGTCGCTGCCGGTAAAGATGACTGTACCTGCCTCAGCGTAAACCTTGTGATCTGCTCTGGCGTAATCGAAACCGGGCATGCAGCGCATCCGGAAGCGCACAGTGCCGTGCACTGCCTTGACGCGGCGGACAAGTCGCGAGCCGGCGTCCGGGTCTCCAATGCTCATAAAATCTGAGATTTCGGCAACACCGTCAGCCGACAAGAAACGCGTGAGCAGAACATTGGTGTCCGGCAGGTAAAGCTGCCGGTGTCTCGGATCGTCCAGGAGCGGGATCAATTCAAAGCAGCCGCCGCGCTCGTCGTCTAAGAGCGAGGCAAATATGCTGGGGCTGTCAAACTGTGGCCAGCACAAGAAGCTGACCCTGCCATCCAGGCCGATCAGAGCGGCCGTTCGAAGATTGCCGACAATGCCGTGATTTTCGATCAGTTGAGCCATGGTTCACCGTTTGGTGAAAAATCGCTAGCCCGACTTAGGTTCCACCACGCGGGGCATTGAGCCAATCGTCCGGGCTTGCAAAGCGATTCCAAACGATCGGCGTAGAATGCTGATCTGGCGATCGAATGCGATCGCATCGCACATCGAGATAAATGCCCTTGTGACAGGTTTGTCATGGAATTGGTCGCCAGGTGGCGCCGCCCGTGGACTCGGCCGGAACGCACTGCGCACCAATCAGTTTTCTCGAGAGGCATCTCACGCGTCCGCACAGGTCAACTCGCAAGCTGGTGCGTCAGCAAGGAGGAGTTCATGAGCGATCTGAAAGGCAAGGTAGCCGTCGTGACCGGTGCGTCGAAGGGCATCGGCGCGGCCATCGCCAGGAGCTTGGGCACGGCGGGGGCCGCAGTCGTGGTGAATTATACCTTCAGCAAGGAGGATGCTGACCGGGTTGTCGCTGCTATCAAGGGGAACGGCGGCGAGGCCATTGCGATCAAAGGCGACGTCACCAAGGCCGATGACGTTCGGCGGCTGTTTGCCGAAACGAAAAAGGCCTTCGACAGGCTCGACGTGCTGGTGAACAACGCCGGCGTCTACAAGTTCGGACCGCTGGAAGAGATCACCGAGGATGAGTTCCATCGCGAGTTCAACATCAACGTGTTAGGTACGCTCCTCGCCACCCAGGAAGCGCTAAAGCACTTCGGGCCGAATGGCGGCAGCGTCATCAACATGAGTTCGATCGCAAGCAGCGGAACCGCGCAGGCCGCGATCTATTCAGGGACGAAAGGCGCGATAGACGCCATAACACGCGGACTGGCCGCGGAGCTGGGGCCGCAAAAAATCCGGGTCAATGCGATTGCGCCCGGCGAAGTCGAAACGGAAGGCACGCACAGCGCCGGCCTTATTGGTGGCGATTTCGAGAAGACGATGATCGCGCGCACGCCGCTGGGTCGCATTGGACAGCCAGACGACATCGCCCGCGTTGCAGTTTTCCTTGCCTCCGAGGATTCCGCGTGGCTCACCGGCGAACGGCTTACCGCGTCGGGTGGCTATCGATAATGTTCGTTGCATCTACGCATAGGCGGTGGCTCTGCGGAACGCAGCGGATCGGGGCGCTCTCGGCTTTTAAGTCGCCAGTCGCTCTCGTTTGATGACACCGTGTTAACCTCTCTCGGCCCGCAGTGGCGGGACTCAACATGTGCGGCTGCCTCGGCGTTTAAGCCTTTGCGCCCCTTGGCCGCCACCACACAAGCACGACACCGAAGGTGGCGGCGAACAGGCCCATCAGCACCAGCGGTCGCAGGTGCTCGTCGATCATGAGCCATGCGATCACTGCCGAAGCGCCCGGCACGATGAAGAAGCCGGCGGCTGCTTTCGCGGCGCCGTAGCGGTCCATCATCAGGTTATAGAGCGCCATTCCGGCGATCGACATGAACAGCACGTTCCAGCTCATTGCGCCGATCAGGGCTGGCGACCATTGAACGTGTGGCGTCTCGAAAAACACCGCGAGCAGGATCGCGAGCAGCGCACCACCAGTCAATTGCACGGCGGTCGCTGTGAACGGCGGAATGTCGGGCGCGAACTTCCTGAGATAAAGCGTGCCGCCTGAGAGGCCGAACAGACTCAGGGCGAGCAGTGCCACGATGCCGTAGTCTGCGTCATGCGGCACACCGAGCACGACGCCCAGCAATCCGAGTGCAACCCCAAGCCATTGCCACCATGCAAATGTCTCGCCGAGGATCAGCACGCCGAGCGCAGCAGTCAGGATCGGATGGAACGCGTGCACCAGTGCGGTCGGCGTGGCAGCGACGCTGATGAGCGCCGCATGTGCGGTCGAGAGCGCGAGTCCGTGCACCAGGGCGCCGCCGATCAGAAGGTGCGGCCAGCGTCGCCGCAGTGGACCGCGCGGGCGCTTGAGCGCAAGCGCCAACACGACCGCGGCCGCGGCCGCGATCGTAAGGCGGATCGCTACGAAGGCGTAAGGGCTAATATCGGCAAGCCCGATCTTGGCCGCCGCATACGAGGAGGCCCAAAAGACCGCAAACAGAAAGGGGAGCGTGGCGGCGAGCACTTGGGGGGCGGGCATGCAGTGCCTCGTATAGCCGGTTTGCGGCACTTGCAACCTCTTTGCTGCTCAGCCTTCGCGGCATGCATGGTGCACCAAGCGCATTCGTGCGCGAATAGATCGGCTGACGACGGCGGCGCGGACCTGCCTGATTTCACTCACGCAGGTGAATGCGAGGTCCGTGATTCGCTCACGGCTCGCGAACTAAAAAGGGCCGCCTCAAGGGCGGCTCGAGTCAATATAAGCCATTTTTCATGAGGCCGTATAAGCCTTCTCTGATGAGGCTGTGATTTCCCAGATGGCGAACCATCGCGCCTGGCCCGCCCGCCTGACGGGGGGGGGGTTGAAAGAACGGATCGGTACGAGGCCGGCTGAGTCCTCGCTTGCCCGCTCCTTCGCGGATCAATGCACCTGCGCCTGCGGCGGCACCGGCCTGCGAACAGGAGCAGCGGGTGGTTGCGACGCAAGCACCGAAATCTTGTCGAGAAGGTCCCGCTCGGTCGCCTCCAGCTTGGCGGTGAAATCGAGCGTCATCTGCTGCTGGCCGGCGGCGAACTGAGCGACAAGCTCGTCGACTCTTTCGCGAACCGCGGCGACGGCAAGCGCCGTTTCCTTGAGCTGCTCTTGCTGAGCGCGATCAAGAGCGGTTGGCGCGATTGTATCGGCAGCGGTCTGCGCAACTGCAGTCTCGGGTGCCAGCCAGCTAAGTCGCGGGTACGAGTCGGCGATGATTCGTCTCGCCGTGTCGCCGTAGGACTGCCACGCCAGGGTCGCGGCAATACCAACGCAAAATGTGATCAGGAGCCTCATCGGCGATTCCCCTCTTCCGGTTGGATTGCCACAACAGGCCATCCTTGTGACTGGAACAAGGCGCCAGGAGAGCAGCCCAATGACCGACCCTCATTAGACAAGAGAAGTGCCCCCGACGAACTCAATTTTAGGTAAATGCCGCCATATGCGGTAACTGACTCTGGCCGGAAACTGATCAAAGGAGGGCCTTCGAGTCGCC
>JASHYD010000276.1 GCA_030043175.1 Xanthobacteraceae bacterium
GAGCGGGCGCAAGCCTGGTCTGGCCGTGCTGTGATGATTATCGAGGCCACTAAAGCAGGCGAGCTGCTGCCACGACTGACCGAAGACCCAAGTGACTGGCGCTGCCGGATGTGCAGCCACAAGGCACGGTGCTGGGGATGAGCGCACTGGCACCGATCGCCGACAAGCTCAGCAAGCTCATTAGGCTGCTGTCGTCCGATAAGGACAGCGAAGTGCTGGCTGCGCCGCGTGCGATCGGGCGCACGCTTGATGGCGAAAAGCTCACCATCCACGACCTAGCCGAAGGCCTGGCGAGCAGCGGCGCGAAATTCACTGAACGGGATGCTGAGGAAATCTATCGCCGTGGCAAGGCCGACGGGCGTCGCGAGGCCAATCACGACGTCGGATTCCGCAGCGTCGACGAGCCGACGTGGAACGAAATTGCCCGCGAATGCAAGACGGCAAGCGGACGACTGAGCGAGCGCGAACGGAAATTTGTCAGCGACATGGTGCGCTGGACAATGCGCGACGGCAAACCGACCCAGAAACAGGCGAATTGGTTGCGCGCGATCTACGCGAAAGTGAAGCGATGATGAGCAAGCCGCAAACTTTTCAGGGCGACCTCGCCAATCTCCCCCCGGCGCTGCGGCCGCTGACGGAACAGAACCGGTGGGTCGTATGGCGCTGGGAATTGCGCCCCAACACAAAGGGTAAACCGACATGGACGAAACCGCCGTACCGCGCATTTCATCCGCGCCTGCACGCGAGATGCAACGACCCGACCACGTGGAGCAACCACGGCGCCGCGTCGCGGCCGTAATGCGCGGCGAGGCGGACGGGATCGGCCTCTCGCTGATGGATTCCGGTCTCGGCGCCATCGACCTTGATCATTGTGTCAACGGCGATTCCAGCATGGAACCGTGGGCCGAGCAGCTGCACGCTGAGGCCCGACGGCGCGCGAGACCTTACCGGGTCGGCTCAAGGATCTTCCCCTCACCATCCGCAGCATCGCCTGGAAGGCACAGGTCCGGCTGTGCGCCCGCTACCGCCGGCTCATTGCCAACGGCAAAAAGACCCCTGTTGCGACAACAGCGATTGCTCGCGAGCTCGCTGCCTTCCTGTGGGCAATCGGACAACAAGTCGCGCCCCAGAAGCCGGCCACCTAAGGGAGCCCTCATCATGTCAAACAGATTGTTGCTTGGCGCGCGCTTTCGCCGTCAATCCCTCGCGCCAAGAGGCGCGACCCTGGCGGGCGTTGGGGATTGACCGCTCGGCGCAGCCAAGCGGAAGTATGGCCTTGTTCTACGGCACCGGCGGCGCGGCCTTCGCCGGCACGACCGTACAAGTTTGCAGCATTATCTGTACCAGCGATTCGCGGGACCGCACTGGCTGGGTCGCCGGCGGCGGCATCGAGTATGCCGCGTGGGATCATGTCACGCTGAAGCTCGAATACCTCCATGCGGACTTCGGCACCAGCAGCTACATCAATCCGTCCGTTCAGGTCGCGCCCGGCCGCACTGTAGTCTCACTCGCGACGTCCCGCTTACGAACGATATCGTGCGCGCCGGCGTGAATTACAAATTCTGATAAGATCTCTCGCGAAGGAAGCGGCAAGATCGTGCCGACCGAGTTCCTCAACGGCGTGAGACCCAAGGTGTCCAACGCGGGGGCATCACCGCGCCTCCCTGGGTCACCATGCGTGCCAGCCGCCCTGGTTCTGAGCTGAGGACGGTTCGCGGCAACCGATTGCCTTTGCGGCGCAAAAATCCTTACCGGCCCCGCCCGAGAATGCCGCTAACACCTCACCGCCATCAACCTCTTAGCGTTCTGTCCAAATGCCTCTGCGCCCTTGACGATGGCCTCTTCTCGCGAAGCCGCCTCGACCTCGCCGAGCCATTGAAGCTTCGATCTGAAAATGTAGATCGCCCATCTGAGGATTGGTTTTCGTGCCATAGCGACGAAGCTTATTGCACCGGCGTCGCGCCCTCAAGGTTCGCTGGCCCCGCGCCAAAAACGCCAAATGCCCCTCGCTCGAACTTCGAATGTCCTATTTCGGTTTACGTTTCTCGGGACGCCTCGTCCCCATCATCAGGAGGCTCTGGCGGCATGGCCGCTACCCTAGCTGCAGGCCCCTCTGCTTCCCTAGCGATGGAAAACAGACACACTGGGTGTGCCCAAAATTTATCGCAAACGTCTGACACCGCGTGCCTTGTCGAGAGTTCCATATGCGGGCCTACAAATGGGTTACCCCATCGGGCGGCTTGGACTGCTACGTCGCCGTTGTTGAATGGTTCGGAACAGATCCACAGGTTGTTACATCATCCTGCTCTGCCATTTTTTTGGCCGCCACAGTTTTGACGATTGCCATGCTCGATCTCCGTGTGCAGTTGCCCCCTGGGAGCCCGCACGAAATCTGCACCAAATTGCCCTCCCCGTGAACCGCCGTTTGCCGCCCTGGCACGATGTGCCGAGGGCGAAGCTGTGGAGAGCCAGGCGAGCTGCGCAAGCCGCCATTGCCATGCGATGTTCTTAGGACGGGACCCGCCCCAGGACGACTGGCGCGCCCTGTACAGGCTTCGTCCACGCGAGACCATGATTGCGCAATACAAGCTAACCGAGACCGAGCTGCCGCGCGAACCGCGACCCTAAAAAACCGCTCCACGACTTCGCGACGACAACGTCATGCTTTTCACGCCAGCGCTCATACGTCTTCCAGTGCATGCCTCGTGGCTTGTCTGGAAATTCGAAGCCCGACCAATCGCCGCCAACCGCCCCCGGATCTTCCGCGCCTTCATCTGACCGCGACAGCCCTTCGACTCCAGCTCGGATTGATAGGCCAGATCGCAGCATTTCCGACACGACCAGCGCTCGCCATGGAGGTGGAGGAGAGCCACCCGGCTAATACAGCGCGGGCAGAGGAACCACGGCCTGCGCCTTCTTCGGCGCCTCAAGGAGTTTGGGCTTACGAGCTCGATCTTGCTCATGCTCGGCCTTGCGGGCGGGCGCCGGCGTCACGGCGGGCATCGACGGGGCGCTCTGGATCGCCATCAATGCGGGCAGCGCGCCCTCGGCCCAGCCCATGCAACTCGACAGCGCATGTGAAGGTCGCGGCCAAGCGAGGGCGATAGCCTTCTTGCGCGTCAAGTTTCTCTCTGTGTACCGTGCCTCCCTTTGCGCTCGAGTTTCTAGAACGGTGCCCCATCATTGTTCGGCATCCGGGAACTCGTGACGCCAGAGCTTTGGGGGGGGTGCAGTTGCTTCATCAACTCTGATGGATCGGGTCTATCCACTTCACCGTTTCGGGCTGCTCCACGGGCAAGATGTTCAGATTGACAACCACGGCCATCTCGTCGGAGCGCACTAGGACGCACTCGAGCGGCTCGCAACTGGCGTTTATCTCCTGATGCGGCACGAACGGCGGCACAAAAATAAAATCACCGGGTCCTGCCTCGGCCACGAACTCGAGCCGCTCACCCCAGCGCATGCGCGCCCGACCGCGAACCACATAGATCACGCTCTCGAGTTCGCCGTGATGGTGAGCGCCCGTTTTCGCATTCGGGCGGATGCTGACCGTTCCGGCCCAGATTTTTTTCGCCCCTACACGGGCAAAATTGATTGCGGCCTTGCGACTCATCCCTGGCGTCTGCGGGGTGTTCGGATCTAGCGAGTGGCCCGGGATTACGCGTACTCCGTCGTGCCTCCATTTGGGAGTGCTGGCGGCTTTGCGCTTCT
The DNA here is from genome assembly GCA_030043175.1 of Xanthobacteraceae bacterium. The sequence continues at coordinate 3,712 of JASHYD010000276.1, forward strand.
TGTTTGGGCTTGATTTTTTCTGCCCACCTGTTGTGGCCATAATGTCTCCTATCGTTGCGCCTTTCCGACGCCGCAACGCCGATCCGTTTCTGCATTGCATCCTTTGCTGCCTCGGAATCGGCCCGTGGCTGGTGGCGCAATGTCAATGATGTGATGCGAAGTGGTCAGCGAGATTTCGTTCTTCGCTGCCTAGCCCCGGCCGCGCCTGGCGCCGGCGGATTGACGGCCGCATCCAGTGTTAACTTCGCAAAAGCATCGCCGTAATCTGCGTTGGGGTCAAAGTACATTCTTGCTGGAACCCAACGCGCTTCGCTCCTGTTTGGATCCCGCAGCCAAAAGGCGCGTAGTTGCTTCATGATGTTGTAGAATTGTGAATCCTTCTTTCCGAGCAGGCCATTCTGGTTATCGCCCCATGCAGCTCCCATGGTCTCCATCGACTCATAGGCCCAGATCGTCCGATAGCGGGGCTCGCCAGGCGCGTACTCGATGTAGGTGCCGTGATAACGCACACCTCTCGTTGCCACCGAGTCCTTAATATCATGTTCTGCGTCCCTGAGAAAATCATGAAACATCTGCACGTCGGTATATGGGAGAGAGAACTCCCAGATTACAACGATTCCTCCGAGCAGGCCGTCGGTTCCAGGTTCAACGGGGGGCGGATAGAGCATAACCGCGCAGGAGCGGATTTCCGAATTGGCCAC
>JASHYD010000277.1 GCA_030043175.1 Xanthobacteraceae bacterium
TATTATCGGGCGGCCTCAGAGGTTCATTTCCAGGGTCGAGCAGGGCTTGCACCGGGTCACGGCGGTGGAACTGATCGAGTTCGGACAGGCCATAGGCTTCGACTCGGCCGCGGCGCTGCGGAGGGTCGCAAAGGCCGCGAAACGGTAGGGCAGGGGGAGGGGTGGCGTTGTTTTCATGTTGCCGTGAAGTTTCTTCATCCTTGTTCCACCTTCTCCCACTGCTTGAGTTTACGCCCGTCTTGTTGCGCCATAACCCACGGAAGATGCAACAAGGAATCGGCGGCGATTGTCATGCATCAACTTGATATTAAACCGCTTTCTGGCTTGGACCGTTTGCAGAAAGTACAAACGGCTTTTTGACGTGACTGTCCCCACCGATTTCTCTGCCCGGCTTCCAGCCGTCCATCGGGGCGAGGGCTACCACGGCGCAGCCCCGCTCGGATCCCTCGTGCTGAGCGACCGCGATGGCCGGGGAATGAGCGAAGGCAGCACACGGCGGTTTGCCTGCGATCTGCATTTGAACTGCCGCGGAAGGCCGGCGTCTTCGCAGGCTCATAGCTATCGCGGGCCCGGCTTCATTCCCTTGGCTTCGATTATTCCGCTGGCGTCGGAAGAGCGGAGAAAATCGAGAAAGATCTTCGCGGTCTCGGTATCCTTTGCCCCTGATACTAAAAAAGCGTGGATGACAGTGGGTGGCATGATGCCTGACGGCAATTCACCGCCCAACGCAGCGCCGGCAACCGGCAAGATTTCACTTATCAAGGTGACACCGAGGTCCGCCTCTCCTCTCGCCACGGCGTCCGCAACGTCTGATCCGGGGCCTGGAATGAGTTTCGTGCGTGATCTAAGGTCTGCACCGAAGCCAAGGCGATCCGCGGCGCCGATAAATGTAGCTCCAAGCTGGGTGCCCGCTTTTGGATCAGACAGCGCGACTGTCTTGGCCGCGAGAATCGCCCGCTTCAGGCCGTCAGGTGTACTCACTTCGAGCTTTGGCGCGCCTGCACGCACGACAACTCCGACGTAACTGGCCGCAAATTCCATGCGCGTACCGGCTGCGATCTTTCCCGCCTTTTCTAGGTCAGGCAGGATTGCAGCAATCGCAACCGCAACATCAGCCGCTTCTCCCTGGAGCATTCTGTCGCGCATGTTTCCGGGCGTCCCGAAGTCGATGCGAACCTTGTGCCCCGACTTGCGCTCGAATTCAGGGACGATGCTCGTCATCACCGCCCGCGCTCCGCCGGTGGAGATAACCTTAATTTCCGCTCCCTCGACGCGGGTGCCGAGAGCAAAAGCTAACCCAATGATAACACCTGCGCATTTCATAACTGCTCTCCTATGGCGGCGGATTGCTAGTTCGTCTTCTCACGCGACATCCATCACTGCACACGCGGCTGTGCGACGCTTGGCAGTGACACCTTCCGAAGCGGCGCACCAGGAAGCCCAAAGACTATGCTGTTTCACGGCGGCCGACTATGGCCATTTCGGGTCCACCCTTGGACCGAGCGACATTTCAGGCGGAGGGAAACTGTCGACCGGCACGCTTCCAACAGAAAAAATCCGGATCGCCGGCCCAGACCCTGAAAACCTTCTCGAAGACACCTGAGTGCCGCCTGCGCCGAGACCGCTTGCAAACCAAAAACCACTTGCCGAAATACACCGTGAACCCGCGCGCTCAATCGATAACACCGCCTCCAGAAACAGGCACAGCAGTCCTCCCGAGCCGCAGCAATCGGGGGAGGTCAGCGAAGGCAGGCGTAAAGTTCACTGAGAAATTTCCGCCTCATCGATCCGTTTGGGCGCTTGGTCGGTTTGTCTGGTCGCTGAATTGATCTTTTCGCGCTGTCGTTCGGCTTCGGAGACGACATCCCGACGGAGAGGCAGGCTGATGTAAGCGTCTGGAAACGTGCCCACCAAGAACGACAACTTCCCTTGGAATCCGCTCGATTTCGTTGGCGCCCGTTACCGTCGGCCAAATTTGCTGACTTTTCGCTTTTTGGGGCTGGGTCGGCTCTCGTCAGTTCTGCCGAATTTAGAGCGCCGCATCGGGAGGCTCCAGTTTCTCCGCGGATTTCGCGTTTAGCTCGGTCATCAGACGACGCGACTCTTGCATTTGCAATAGACTAATTTCCTTTTGCATTTTCTGAAGCACGTTTTCAATCCTGCGCATTCGTTTCCGCAGTCGGATCCCGTTCCTTATCAGGACGGTCGCAACCACGGATGCACCTACCGCCCACGCAGCGTATTCGATGCCTATCAAGCGCCAATCGGGGCGCACCACAATGTCCCATAACTTGTCGTAAAGCATGCGTTCCCCCCACGCCAGGACCGCAATATTGGGTTACTACGCAATGCAGGCGATTTGCCGGCGACAATCGGAATTCAATATACGGTCCGGGGCGGACTCGAATACGGCGAGGGGCGGCCCGGGGTTGCCATGAATTAACCTCCGCGGAGACGATTGCCATGAATTTGATCCATGCCCTTCAGCGGGGGCCCTTGTGCGAGACGCCGGATACGGTCCACTCAGCGGTAATCCGAGGGCGGTGCGCGCCCTCAGCCGCCATCTTCCCGGAGAACCATCGTGACGAGTCCTGCTAAACCGATTCGCCTCTATCGCCACGCTCTCTCCGGGCATGCGCACCGCGTCGAGTTGCTCCTGTCGCTACTCGGGCTTCCCTACGAGCTGATCGACGTCAACATGGTACGGGGCGCCCACAAGGCGCCGGATTTCATTGGCAAGAAAAATCCGTTTGGTCAGGTTCCCGTCATTGAGGACGGCGACATCGCGATCGCGGACAGCAATGCCATCCTGGTCTATCTGGCGACGCGCTATGATCTCACGACGCGCTGGTTGCCGCGCGATGCCGTCGCGTTGGCCTGGGTGCAACAGTGGCTCTCGGTGGCCGCCGGGCAACTGGCCTACGGGCCATCCTCGGCTCGTCTTGCTGTCCTATTCGGCGCCAAGCTCGATATCGAGCGCGCCCAGGCAATCAGCCGACAGCTTTTTGACGTCCTCGATGGCTATTTGGCCGACCGGCGGTACCTGGTCGGCGACACGCCCACTATCGCGGATGTTGCGATCTACTCCTATACGGCACATGCCCCGGAGGGCGGCGTGTCGCTCGACTCATATGGCCATGTGCGGGCTTGGCTCAGGCGCATCGAACAGCTGCCCGGCTTTGTGGCGATGCGCCCGTCGACGCCGCCTGAGTCGGTCTAGCCGCCGTCCCGTCATTTCGCCTCGTAGGGGCACGACGGCGATGCCGTTCTGCTTTCCTAACTCTCCCGCTAAGCCTCGGGCTCTGCCGGAGCGAATAGAGGCAGTTCTACAGCTGCGAGAGTAGGATCACGAAATCATAGGATCTCCTTGGGGAACCGCGAGGCCCTCAAGGAGTCGCAATGTCACAAGGTCATAATCACCTGAACCACGCGACATGGGAGTGCAAGTACCATGTCGTGTTCACGCCGAAATACCGCAAGAAGACGTTGTTTGGCCAAATCCGGCGGCACTTGGGCACCGTATTCCGCGAGCTTGCTCGGCGCAAGGAATGCCAGATTGAGGAAGGGCACCTGCTGCCCGATCATGTGCATATGCTGATATCGATCCCGCCGAAATATTCAGTGGCGGACGTGATCGGATATCTGAAA
>JASHYD010000278.1 GCA_030043175.1 Xanthobacteraceae bacterium
GCAGCCACGCCTTCCGCGCCGGGAAATATGTGGACTCCTTCTTCATGGCCAGGCTGCGGCCTGGATGGAGCAGCCCGACATGTTGCGGGTGAAGTGATCCAAAGAATCGGGTTCGACGCGCGGTCGATCTCAGAAGTGCCCGTCCCATCGAGCTTTCTGCGATGCACTGAAACTATTTGGCGCGACGGATATTATACGGAAGCTGCATCGGATGCTGATCAAGAATATGCCGCCGGCGCCATCGGTGCGACGGCGGACGGCTGATGAGCTAGGGTGGGCAAACCATGACCCGCGAAATCACCAAGACCGACCTGCGGCGTAGATGGCCGCACTGCGTCCTGTTACCGGCCGACAAGCTGCGGGGGCTCATGAACGGCGAGATCGTGCGTACCGCCGCACCGGCTTTATCGGCAGCGCCGCGGACCTATTCGGTGCGTCGTGGCGATCTCGACTTTGTCGTGTTCTGCTTTGCCAAGCGGGAAAACGCCGACGCTTTTTCTGAGCGTTTCGGTGGGAAGCGCCTGACCTCCTCTCTGGGACCGCAGCGGCGATGACCTCGCCCCGCCTCAGCCCTGAGCGGTGCGATCCGATTTGCTTCGGGCACTGGTAGCCTTTTCAAGACGATCCGCTTAGCCTTCCGGGACTGGAGGGAAATCGATCAGCGAATGTCTTGGCGGCGTCTAGCAATGCCTCGGGCTGCCCCTTACACCGCTTGAATGTTGAGTTGTTTTTGCAATCTACCGGAATTGCGCCAAGGATTTGCTCGGCTGATGTAGGAGCTCCCAATGCCCGCCGTCCGACTGCGCCGGTTCCTACGCGAGCTGCGAAGCGAGGGCGCGGTCGATCGGGTCGTCCATCACCCCGACGGCACAAGTGAGTTCAAGCTGCAGGTGACATCCGAAACGTCGCACTTGCTGCTCGTTAGGCTCGCGGTGCACGGAGGGTTCACGTGGACGACGTGGCGGCACCGGGGCGGGGCCGCGACCGACACAAGGCGGCGACTACCGCAAAGCGTAGGGTGGGCAAACGATGACGCGCCGGAAGGGCGAGATCACCCGGGTGCAGAACGTGAGGGCCGGACCAATAGACGGGCAACGATGCAGCCTCCGATTTGGTTTCAAAGTGACCCGAACCGGTCATCATGGGGCCGTGACTGGCGACAATGGCATTCCGTCCTGAGAAAGCCGAAAATGGCTTGGTGGGGCTGAATGCCATGACACACATTCGACCGGGCCTGGTCATTCTCGACCCTGACTTACCCGACGTGAGTGGAATCGGAGTGCTCCAGACCATACGGTCGTGGTCAAACGTCCCGATCATTGTGCTGTCGATCGAAGCCGGCGAGGATCACAAGGTGCATTTGCTGCAAGCGGCGTTGGCGACTACATGGTCCAGCCATTCGGCATTGCCGAACGGCGCTCCGTTTCGCCAAGACATCAGCATCGTCAATGGTTCTGTCGTCAGCCGAGCAGACGGTGCCCACGATATGATTGGACGTGTGGATCGTGATGGCAACGTCAGGGTCAGCATGTATCGTGCCGCAGAACATGCATTTGGCGGTGGTCGACTGCGAAGCAATTTCGGCTCAGGTGTCTGGAAGGGGCTGTTGTCAGCACACCGATGCTCAGGCAGTTGGCAAGCGGAGCGACATTGAGACTGCGGGCAGCGGGCCGAACGCTCATGGATCAGGATTGGCCCCCTCCGCTACCCCTTGCAATCCTTGCAATCCTTGCAATCCTTGCGCCTCCAGCCAAGATGAAAATTCTTAATCCCCCAATAGCCCAATGGGATCAATTGGTGAGCATCGAGTTTCGAGCGCGTCCATATCAGCCTTGCCCTGTAGAACGCCCAATCGACGCAAGGGCCCGCAGGGGTCCCAGCCGATGCAACGGGCGTCGGTGACCACTGATGATCGTCTTCATGGCCGCGACCGCTCAGGCGCAGGCTGAGGGTGCCGGCTCCAGCGCGTTCGCTGCCGGGCAGGTCAAGCGCCACGTCAAGCCTGAGGGAGCATAATCAAGATCGACCGCACCGCCGACGCTGCACTCCGTCATCCGTTCCATAACGATAGAGCCGAACCCGCGCCGCTGCGGTGGAGATACGGGCGGCCCATCGCGCTCCGTCCAACTCACGGTAAAGGTGTCGCGGTTGGTCCCCCAGCTGACATCTATGTGACCCGTATCCTTCGAAAGCCCTCCGTACTTTCCAGCGTTGGTGGTAAGTTCGTGGAGCGCGAGCCCGATGGCTTGCGCCGAAGCCGCATTCAAACGCAGCTTGGGGCCGCGCACGACAATACGAGAACCAATGAGATCGACGAAGGGGGCTATCTGGGCGCAAACCAGGTCCTCGATCTCGACCCCATGCCATGCGTGGCGGACGAGGAGGTCCTGATTGGCTGAAAGCGCCTGGATGCGCTTGGAGAAGCGCTCGATGAAATCTTCTGGGTTTCGGGTGGCGGTCTGGTGCGCGATCGCGTCCACGACGCTGAGCATGTTCTTGGCACGATGATTTATCTCGCGCATCAGGAGGTTGTCCCGTTCCTGGCGCTTCCTGCGTTCGGTAATCTCCTGAACGGTGCCGACGAGGCTCGCGCACCGCCGCTCGCGTCCGGCACCCTCGAAACAAGCAAGCCGACGCACCTCCACCCAGCGGACTTCGCCGTCTCTCCGCTGGACACGGTACTCCCGCGGGGAGCGCTGCGGGTCGGCGGGATCTAGCGATGCCTCGCTATCTGCCGAAAACATTTCCACATCGTCTGGATGCACCAGCTTCTCGATCTCCTCGATCGGCATCTGGTCCTTGGTAACATCGAAAATTTCTTTAAAGCGCCTATCTCCCGAGACCAAGCCGTGGCGCGGCTCATATTGCCACCACCCGAGCAGAGCTGCGTCGAGACACAACTGCAAACGATCTTTGCTTGCCCGCAAAGCGCGCTCCGCTTGCTCGCGCTCGATTACCATGCGCATCCGGCCAATGAGGATCACGCAGCAGAATGCCAACGGGCCAAACAGCAGCAGGTCCGCCAGGGCAGCAGGGTCGTTAACATAGAGAGAAAAAGAAAAGCGTGGCGCCAGCACGAAGAAATCGGCGGCAGCAGTGCTGAGCAGGGCGCAAAAAAAGCCCGCACCGAACCCGCTGATCAGCGTTGTGATTACAACTGCGGGAAAGAAAGTAACAAACTGGGCGCCCACAAGATATGGATCGAGAGCGATCCGCAGCGCCGTGGCGACCCCGACGGCCACGATAGCAAGGGCGTAGGCTCCGACAGTCCCCGGCCGCAGCGCGGGGACATCGATGTAAAATGAAGGTAGCCTTTTCGTGATGAACTTGCGCATCGTGATGCCCTCCCTCTGCTAGGAAACGCCTCTGCTTTTGATGGTCCAACTCGGCAGTTGCGGCGTCCCGGGGGCCATGGAGTTCCTGGAGGTGCTTGGGGGTTTGTAAGGGCCTTAGTCATTCGATGACGGCAGGCTACGGTGAGCCTCCTTTCCCCGACCATCCCCGGCGCCTTCGCGGCGAGCAATTTCAAAACTTGCCAGTAAAGCCCGCTGCTGCTCTTCGGCTGACGGCCGGCCTCCCACCTCAAGGCCAGCCTTGTACGCTGATCAGAGTTATCGACGCTCTGGAACCACATGGGTTAGTTAAAGCCTAGTGCCAACAACGGCCAGGGACGTTCACGTAGTAGGTGTCTCGAACATGGGTCGAACTTGACTAGGTTGAAGCCCTACTAATTACGAGATGCGTGATTAGGTAGTGGGCGGTACGCCGCGGTGGCGACCCTTTCGTTCAGGAGACGCACGCCCAAACCAGCAGTTCCCATTTGGAGCGACCGGGCTATGGCGCCTTCGTCCACCAACAAATCGCGACCATGCGGCTGGCATCGGCTTTTTCACGAAGCGGGACGACAAGGAAGAAATCGCCCCGGTGACGCTGTTTGCCGACGTGGACGGGGAGTAATTTACCCAAGGTAACAGCCGAGCGGATTAGTCCTGTGACTAAACCGCCAGGGGCACCCCTGGGTGGGAAACTGCGAACACCACCACCGGGCTTCTGCCGAAGTGCGGGCCGCCGTTTTGCGGCTGATCATACCACGGCCCACGAGCGCGATAACGCCGCAGGCCCAGGTTGCGTCCGGTTTCGCAAGTTGCCAATAAACCTCGTGAGGGTCTCATTGCGGAATGCGTTTGGAGGGGTCCGATTTGTCAGAAGCCAGCCTCACGCCTCTCCCGAGGCCCGCGTTTGCGTGGTCTGACAGTGTGGCATTACTGAACGCTAAAGCGTGGTGGGTCGATCGAGCTATTACCGGTCACGCCGCCTGGTTGACGTTTCGTTCCGACGACTGAAGCACATTCGCTTTTGGGCAGGTCATACGCCAAATTACGCCTCGGCGTGCAAAATCTAGCTGGGCCTCGCAGCCGATGGTCTGCTGCGCGACCGATACGATGACCGTACTACCGAAGCCGGCCCGCGCCGGCCGTAACACAAGCGGCCCGTTATGCTCAATCCAGCTCATCTCGAACATATCGTTGTCAAGGCCCCAGCCGACATCGATACGCCCGTCGCTTACCGACAGCGCGCCATATTTGCCAGCGTTGGTCGCCAGCTCGTGGAGTGCCAAGCCGATGGCCTGAGCAGCGGTTGCGTTAAGACGCAACTTCGGGCCATGCAGAGCGATCCGCGACCCAACAAGATCGGCAAAGTGCGCAAGCTGGGCGCGCACTAAATCCTCCACATCAACTCCCTGCCTCTCGTTCGATACTAGCAAATCTTGATTGGCTGCGAGCGCCTCGACGCGCTCAGTGAAGCGCCGCATAAAGTCTTCAGGCTCGCCGGTCGCCGCCGTCTGGCGAGCAATTGCCTGTACCAAGCCGAGCATGTTCTTGGAGCGATGACTGATCTCGCGCATCATAAGGTGAACGTGCTCCACATGGGCCTGCAACGCCTTTAGAGCATGGTGGTTGGCATGAGACCTGTGGCAGCTTGCCGTGCGTGCATGCCGTACCGCCGTTTCGTGACCGCCAGTTTCGTGCTGCCGGGCGGCTTCCCCATGGTGACGGGCCGCATACGCAAGATGTCTTGAAGCCTTTCTGTGGTGCTCGGCGGCTCTTTTCAACATGGGATTTCTCCGTGACTGATTGGAGCCGATCACTAATTCAACGCATCAACTATCGCGGCGTTCCTCCGGAAGCAGCGTTCGAAGGGGCGACCACCCACTTCCGCCTACCCGCGCATAACAACCTAACAACCTCTATCAACCCGTTGCGATCATTGGGTTGTTGGCCGGATCGGGATGCCGGTGGATGGCTTGTCCAGGATGAACGTATAATGTGATAGCGGAAGTTATCAATTTGGGCGGTGCGCAACATAGCCGATCCGAATACCCCGCTCGAAGCCACAGCGCTCATAGAAGCGATTTACGCGAGGGTCTTTGCGGCCAGTTTGAAGGAGGACGTGGTAACCGTCCCTGGCTCAAGCTACTGCAAGCGCAGCGTGAACAACTGCGCGTCCATGGCCCTGGCCCCGAAACCCGGGATGAGTGACAACATTTTCCAGAAACCCGTGCTGCCACCCGCCTCGTAGGAGATTTGGCGCGGTGATGAGCGTACGACTGGCAACGATCATGTCGTCTACCGTGGATACGAAGACCGTAACGCCTTCATGAGACAGCGTTCGGACCAAGTGTGTTTGGCTCTCACTTTCTCGGTCACGCTGCGGCTTGCTTCTGAGAGTTGATAAAATCGGAGCAGCGTGGCGAGGTCAGAAGGTTCGGCAGGCCTCGCATTGGGGGGTTCTCGAGACCGGTTGCGAATGATTGATCGCTGCAAGTCTAATCTTTTCGAGCACGAGCCGGAATGACGGCCCCCCGCTCCCCTTGAACCGATTGGAGAGGCGAAGGAAGCTCGGGCAGCAAAGGGTAACGAACAAATGAGCCTCTCCCTCGGCATTTCTCGTCGGCAATTCTGAGTGAGCGACTTTCAAAGTTGCCATTAAACCTTCGCGCCAGAAAGCGTACCGGGCCGGGCTTTCTGCAGCGGAGCGGTCCTCCAAACTCACTGGGCCTGTCATCGGTCCCATCTGCGCCCCGGGGTCCTCATCGGCCCCGTCTACGCCCCCAGGGTCCTACTGGTCACGATGATGTCCGCCGCCCACTGACCAGATCAGTTGTGACCCCCAAGCCCCCTCGGGGTCCATCGGGCACATGGGTCCGCCAAGGCCGATTGGGTAGCGAGGGGCCGCCATAGTCCGATGGGTGCCAAGGGCCCCTGATGCAATCGGGCTGTCTGATCACCGTCATGGCAGCGTACCACTCACGCGTAGGCTGAGGCCGCGAAGGCCGCGCGGTGCTATGGGTCGTTGGTGCCCCGACTGCGAGGTCTAGCTTCCATTAGCTGATCGAGCTGCTTTATCAACGCCGCCATCCTGTCAGGAATTTCCTCGCGCAACACGTCGGAATAGGGCTTCCGTAGCTCCTTGCCAATTGCGGTACGTATAGCGTTCACGTCAGCCGGCGCTAGGTCGCGTGCCATGCCGACCAACGCCAACCAGCGGGCCATGTTCCTAGCACCATCCTGCTCGACCGACAGCACAGGTGCGCGATCTCCGAATGTCAAAGCGTCGCACGGGACCGCTCATCATGAACATTTCGCAGCCGTTTATCCATCGCCCGATTGCAACATCGCTGCAGTTTCACAATCGCGCAAACGATCAGATTATCGACGCGGAGCGTTTAACGACGCCATCATCGCCTATCGCAACGGCGCGGCCCAATCAGGGTTCGCGACGTCGGCCAGGCGACGAACCTATATATGGCGAAAAGCGTGTGCCGAGCTGGAAGAACGAGCGGTTTAGGGGATACGAGTTCTTAAGACGATCGTATTGCTGACTCCGGTCAGACCATCGAAATGTCGAATTAGTTGGTCGGCCAGCTTTTGGTATCGTGAGGCTACCATCTCCGTCGGATCGTTGAGGTTCTGAGCAGTGGCATTGTTGATGTTTTGGAGATCATCGAGTAGAGCAGACGTGTTCGCATCAATCAGTTTCTTAGAGCGTAGCAAGCGTATCAACAAAGCATAGCGTCGGCTGTAATGCGCAAACCCCTTCGCCGATGCGAAAGAACGCACCGCTTCCTCAAGCTGCGCGCCGACTTCGAGGATTGCTTCTCGAGGTGAAATTCTGGCCATCTGTCCGAACCGATTGTTTTCTTTGAGAGTTGGCTCGGCATTGGGATCAATGGTGGGAGACGGAAGCTTCTTCGCCTCTGCTTCGGCTTGGTCCCACCTAGACGAGGCTTCCCAGTCCTTGTGCCTGACACGGAACGCGAGGAGGAGCATCGCCATTTTTTCCTTGAAGAGCCAAACACAAACTATCAAGGCAACCGGCAAGGCAAACGCTGCAATCATCGATGTGATTGCTTTAGCGATTTCAAGGATGAAGGTGTAGCTGTCCACAAAGGTTCCCTCCCCAATTGTCTCGGAATTTAAGCTGCAATACCGGGCAGGTCGATGTAAGGGAGAACGATCTGTCGTCCGATGGTCGCGGTTCCACAGCGCAGCAGTCCATCGGGCAGATGGGGGCTTAGATGACTCCGACCCACGCCCATGGGTTGGCGCCCGATAGGTGTGGCCGAGGCCGAGGGGGGATTGATACTCCGTGCGGCGCGCCCGTCAACACGTGCTATGAACGTAACCATTTCCGGGAGGGGATTTCCGATGAAGTCGATTATAGCGGGCATCGTGATGGCGCTGGCGATCTCGGGGGCG
>JASHYD010000023.1 GCA_030043175.1 Xanthobacteraceae bacterium
ATCTCCGAGCGTGTCGCTGTGGTGACGGCCAGCGCGCGAAGCTTGCCGTCTCGAATGTAGTCGATCGCTTGGGGTATCGTGTCGAACATGACCTGCACCCGACCATCAAGCAAATCGATCAAAGCAGGTGCGCCGCCACGGTACGGCACGTGGACCATGTCGATTCCCGCCATCATCTTAAACAGCTCGCCGATCACATGAAGCGAGCTGCCCGTGCCGCCCGACGCATAACTGAGCTTACCCGGATTCGCTTTGGCATAGGCGATGAACTCGGGAACGGTATTCGCCGGCACTGACGGGTTTATCTCCATGACATTGGGCACACGCACCATGCCGGCAACCATCGTTAGATCGCGGACTGGGCTGAACCTGAGCTTTTGGTGCAGCGTCGCATTGATGGCGTTGGCGGCGAGCACCACAAGTATTGTGTAGCCGTCTGGCGTCGCGCGCACGACCGCCTCGGTGGCGACGTCGCCCGAAGCGCCTGGCTTGTTTTCAACAATGAATTGCTGGCCTAAAAATTCCGATAGCGCTCGTGCGACGATGCGCGTCACGATATCTACCGATCCACCTGGAGCGAGCCCAAGCGCTACCCGTACGGGCCGGACCGGATAATCCTCAGCGAGGGCGACGCGCGGAAAAAGTGGGACCGAAACGATGGCCATACGTAGGAGCTTACGCCGCGAAAGTGTCATGTCCTGCGCCAGTCGGCAAATTTACCTTAGCCCGAAGTCATTCGAGACTCCCCAATTTGTAAGCCCGCACCGTATGACGGACAAGGTGGAATCTGCAGCCTCTTAAGTGGGGCCGGGGTATTACGGTATAGGCCCGAGAGTTGTCGAGTTCGATCCTGGATTGGACCGTCTCCTGTTGGCCTTTCCTTCCCTCATCGGGCGCTTGGCCTACATGCCAAACCTGGGGTCGACCTGCAGGTTTTTGATCAGGGGCGTACCGGGTTTCATCGCCGGCGCGGGACGGAGCATGTGAGCATCGCAGAAAGTAAAACGGCGATGGACAAAAAGGCGGTAGCCAACAAAGAACGGGCGTATTTTGTTACAGTGAGACCTCCCATTTCTTTAAAGTTTGACGACGGTAGCATATCATTATCGCTGCATCAAAACCACAAAGCTCCGGTATCGCCAAGGTGAATATAAGACGGGTGCCGTCCCGCACGTATTTTGAGGAAGATATTTGCGGAATACCGGCGCTCGCCGCGCCTGTCACGGCGTGAGGATCCCGGCGTTCCTTGATCGGACGCGGCTTCGGCCGCAAACGACCCGTCATGACGGCACCGTCGTTGAGAAATCCACTCAGACGGCAAGCCAACGGCAGAGTGACCAGGACCAAGGCCGCGATCAGTAGCATCGCGGCAGGAATACCAACGACATCGCCGACGAGCCCATACATGGCAGGCGACAGCGCTCCGGCCCCGATCGTCAGGGTGTAGAAGAGCCCGAAGGCACGCTGCCGTTTATCGGCTGGTGCTAGCTCAGGGACGGTGCCGTAGAGCACCGAAGACGTGCCATTCAAGGCAATGCCGATGGCCGGCAGCGCTGCGAGCGCTGCTCCTAGCGCATGTTTCCCGGGAAACATGGGCTAGCGGCAGAATAAGCGACGTGGCGATCGCAAGCGCGGTCACGCCCTCCATTGCAGTGACGGTCTTTAGCTACGGAGCGGTGAGCATCGCCGTGTCCGTAGGGATCGGAACGCCCATCGCGAGCGACAGAGCGATAACGATGATTGCCACGATCGCCGCCCCGATGACGAAACGGTAGTCGGGTGCTTCCTGCGCACGATCGCGCCGGCCGCGAGTCTCCATGCGTGCCATTGAGAGCCTCAGGCTAGAACTTGTGGGAAGTTAAGTCGGAGTCTGGCTGGCAGGCAGCCCAAACGCGACGGGATGCGCGGGTCGATTGTGCATGACGCTGCCGATGAAAAGCACGTGCACACGTGATGATGCAAGTATGGGACATGTTTGCCGCCAGTTATAGCCAGCCAGAGTCGGTTATCAGTATTGTTCGCGCTTTTGAAGATCCGCGCGTCCTCCGTTCGGAGGAGAAGCGGCCCGCGAGCCGAAGAAACCGCATACCGTGCTGCTTCGTAACTCCTGCGCACGACATGATTGTCTATTGGACAACTTGACGGTGCAGGGCATGGCTGCGTTTGATACTGGCTGCGGCCCGCGTGAATGAACCGTCTCACGAGGGTTATCATTTCACGTTATCGGTGCGCTGGCTCACCGCTTTGCCGCGCTGACAATAAGTGGCCAGCATATGGTCGGATCAGCCGCGGAACGGATTGGAGAAGCCCGCAACGACCTTGACGAGGTCGGCCTGACGCCTGGCGCCGATTTTTTGGTAAAGGCGGCCGAGATGCGTCTTGACCGTGGTTTCGGCGACCCCCAGCGCCTCCGCGACCTCGGGAACACCGCCGACCTCGACCACGGCAAGCAGAACGCGCAGTTCGCTCGGCGTGAGCTTATAGGCCTTTGCGATTGCGTCAGGGGCGGAAGGCATACCGAGTGCCACCTTGTCCACGAACAGAGCTGCAACGGCGGCACGGCCTGCGTCGGCTCTTCGGCGGTCCCGCGATGTCAGCGGGAGCACATGTGCGACGTACCGCCCGCCGTCGCGCGTTACGAGCGGCACTGCAATCCCCCTGGCGTCGATTGCGGTAACACCGTTACCGGCACTTGCAAATATGTCGGCCAAGGTCAGGCTCGCGTGCCGATCGCCGGTCGTCAGTCGTCCGCTTGAGATGCGGAGGATATCGGCCTCCTTGAGCATAGCGCGGCCCGCTGCATTGGCGTGCACGAGGCGGCCGGTTGCCTCGACCAGGAACATGCCGGCGCCAAGGCCGTCGAGGGTGTCGGTGAGGGTCGCGGCTTCTGCCTTCTTCAGCTCGATCACCTTGCCGATAAGAGTGGCGCGTCGAATGTGGGGGACAATGAGTCTCATGTGCCGACGCGCTTCGCTGTCCGGACCGCAACGCTCATCACGGGATATGCTGAGCATGACAAGCGTCGTCGCCGACTTGTCCACTATGGCATGGAGGCAGTCCGCCAGGCCTTGTGGCCGCATCCATTCTCGGTGGAAACGCGTTTCGAGAAATTCATCGTAGCGAAGAAGATCCCCGGCGGCGATCGGAGCCCCGATCTCCGAAAAGTGATAGCCCATCATCACCGGGTCGAACTTGATGTATTTGTCGTGATAAAGTTTCTCGTATCGCGGCTCCATGCCGTACACGTGGGCGACGCTCGCGACTTTGTTGGCAACGTCCGTGGAATAGAGCGCAGCCGCCGGGCCGCCGACGAGGCGGGCGGTTTGGGCGAGTACGGTGACCCACCGCGACGGTTCCAGCGCCGCATCGTAGATGTCGCCTATCAGCGCCGAAAATCTTTCCGCCTCGCGCGTGCAATTCCACGGCTTTTTCTTTTTCCAACAGCGCATAGCAAAATGCTCCGTTCCGGCGTCTTCACCATCGCAGGTTCAGCCACACACCAATGTGAGGTAGGTCACACCAAACCGGATTGTGCATCCGTGACGGTTGTGTACCCCAGAAAGCTTCCGGCCTTGCGCCACTCTGGGTCGGCCAACGCCGGCATCACATCAATCCCTCGTTGCGGGTTCTGGGCGTGGGTTGAGTGGGAGGGCCATGAGCACTTCGTCGAAGTATTCGCTTCCGACTTTCAGGGCCCACCGCTCCAAGCCGTATTCCTCGAATCCAGCCGCGCTGTAAAGTCGACGAGCGACGACGTTTGAAGCCACCACCGTCAAACGAACTGGTTCGACGAGAGGCCGGGCGTGAGCAACGACGGGTTGCTTGAGGGCTGCCGCTAAGCCCGTCCCGCGCGCCTCGGCTGAACGAACAGTCCCCACAACACGCCCTTATGCCGCAACTTCGCGGGGTCCTGCACGGCAAATCGGGCCCAACGCTCGGGTCGCCCCATGTTTTTTTCAGGGTCGCCGCCGAGCCACCGGCCGTTGCTCCCCACCGAAGTGCTCGGCAATTGGGGCGCAGGGAGTACGTTGGCTGCGCTGCCGATATTGCCGCTGCCGCGGCAAATTCACCTCACTGTTCTTGAAACCCTGCACCTTTTCGGCCAAGAGCGCCACGTGATGCGGCCATTTTGCGCTTGAGATCGCCCGCGGGTGATTTCGCCTTTGCGGCGGTCATCGCCGTATCGCCAAGGAAGGCAACTTAGGCGCCACTCGATGCGCGCCCACTATTTCATCAGAGCGGGAAGCGAAATGGTGCAATGGACGCCATCGACCTCCATGGCAAACATCGTTTGCGCCTCAAATTGATAGGGCGACATCCGTTCGAGCAACTTTCTTCTTTGCCCAGTGCCCTGCGGGTTGGCACCCAAGGGCGGCATCTCAACTCGCTATTGCCGCCGTTGCGGCCATGCTGGCGCACGCGCAATATGCGCCGCCGCCAGTGCCGCAGTGGAACTGCGACGAAGCCCTTGCGCGCTAGGATCAGTTCAGCGAGGCCGCGAAGATGACAACGATCGGGGCTGAGCGCATCGCGACATTCACCGCCGCGATGCGGGCCCGGATGCAGGGCTGTCAGCGGCGCTATCAGGTCGAAGTGCAGCGCTGGCAGATGGAAATGCGGCGCGTCGAGGCAACTGACTATGGCCGATGATGAGAAACACGGCCGCGGATTGCGCCACTTCGTGGCAGGACTGTTGATCCTAGTGTACTGGCGCCGAAATAGATAGACATATCGATTTCCATGTGGTTTACTGGCTGCATGGTGATCTTCAAGCTGAAACCTGCGCAGGAGAAGCTGCTTGAAATGTGGGTCCGTGCGCACGGCACCCCCCAGCAAGTAGTCACGCGCTGCCGCATCGTGCTGCTGGCGCATCAAGGGTACAGCGACTTGGCCATTGCTGATGAACTCGGCGTGAACCGGCATACGTGCCGCCTTTGGCGACGGCGGGTCGTCGCCGAGGGGCCAGAAGGCTTGTGGGAGGTAGCAGAGGGACGAGGACGCAGACCGCAATCAGGATTGGCGGAACGGATCATCAAAGC
>JASHYD010000279.1 GCA_030043175.1 Xanthobacteraceae bacterium
TTCACAGGCGATCACGGCGAACGGCGGCAAGGTATTGCGCGGCCCCGATCCGATCGCCGTCATGAAGGCGGTAAAGAATGATACCGAAATCGCCGGCAGCAAAGCTGCTCATCGCCGCGACGGCGCCGCCGTCACAAACTTCCTCGCCTGGTTCGATCGCGCGGCGGCGGGCGGTGACCTCACGGAAATCGAAGCCGTCGAGGCCCTCGAGACCTTCCGCCGCGACACCGGGCTGGTGCGCGACGTATCTTTCCCGACCATCTCTGGCGCGGGTCCGAACGGCGCCATCGTGCACTATCGCGTCACCCGCAAGACCAACCGCAAGATCGTGCCCGGCGAGCTGTTTCTGATCGATTCCGGCGCGCAGTACGAGGACGGCACCACCGACATCACCCGCACCGTCATCGTCGGCGATCCCAGCCCCGAGATGCGCGACCGTTTCACCCGCGTGCTCAAAGGCCACATTGCCATCGCTCGTGCAGTCTTTCCGGATGGCATCTCCGGATCGCAGCTCGATAGCTTCGCGCGCACGCATCTGTGGGGAGCGGGGATCGATTTCGACCATGGCACCGGCCATGGCGTCGGCAGCTATCTCTCGGTGCACGAGGGTCCCGCCCGCATCGCAAAGCTCGGCACCGAGCCCCTGCGACGCGGAATGATCCTTTCCAACGAACCGGGCTACTACAAGGCCGGGCACTACGGCATCCGCATCGAAAACCTTGTTCTGGTCGCCGAAGCGCCGGCGGTCGCGGGCGGCGAGAAGCCGCTCAATCGCTTTGAAACCCTGACCCTGGCGCCGATCGATCTTCGCCTTATTGACCGCCAACTGATGGCGGCGGACGAGATCGACTGGCTCGATGCTTATCACGCCGAAGTGCGCGAGACGTTGATGCCGCGGGTGGCGGCCGATACGCGGGAGTGGCTCGCCGCCGCCACAGCACCGTTTAGGCGGGGCTAGCGCCGGATTCGATCGATTGGAATTACGCTCGACCGCTGGCGCGACTTATAACTTGTAGAAGTACGCGCGTACGCGCGTATGGTCGGCGCTGCGTACCGACACCGCTGCATTTTTGGCCGCACGCAAACAGCTTGAATAGGGTATAATCTTCAACTCGAACAATACTAATACTGAGTCTTTTCCCAGGAGGACGCCGATGTATACGCGGGCAATAAAATCCGCAGGAGGTCCCTTGCGATTTCGGTTTACCTCGCCGGCGGTTTGAGTTTTTCGGCGACGACGCAGGGTGCGCCACCCAATTTCGCGCCTAACGCAAATATCGGGTGGTATGCCTACAATCGGCACGGATACAGACACTTGCTCTGTGCTGACGGAAGCGAAATCAGTGACTTAGCCCGACGGGCAATGCGGTTTGTCCCGAGACTGTCCCAATTCAATCATTGACCGGAGCCACTCGGAGACCGCCTCGGCGTCCTCGCCTCGCCCGCCAGGTCGCTGGGCAGGTTGGCCAGCTCCTCCGCGCTCAGGTCGTTCGGCACCTCCCCCAGATACGCGAGATCGAGGTAATTCTTCCGGTTCATTGGCACCCCGGCCATTGCCATCAGCGCGGACTCTACGTCGAGCCCATGCCGGCTGCGGGATGATCCGATGTCCTGAAGCTGCCCGTGTTTCGGAATTTCGCGCATTGTCAGCCACCCTCTTCGGCGATTCGCTGAGCCTTCAAAACGGTTCTTCGCAAAAACGCCAACTCGCTGTCGGTCAATTGCGTGAGATCGAACAGGGGCGCGTCCTTGTCGCCGGACACCTTCACGGCCGCCAGCCGTGGCCGTTTGTAGGGCATCATATCGCGTATCACGCGGGCAGCCTTGTCGAGTAGATCGTCAACAAGGCTCATGTTCGGCTTGTCGCGGCTCTGTTCAGTGCGCGCACGTTCAAGGAACGTCTTGGCGATGATTTCCAGCTGATCGTAGGGATCGAACTCGGGCGCCCTTGTCGCCACTTGAGCCTTCATGCGGCCGATCGACAGCTTGTTCAGGCTGCCCTTCTGGCGGCCGCCTCGACGCTCGCCCGGTTTTGATCCGCCGCGAATCGAGGCCGATCTTGACTTCCAGATCATCCGCGGCGATCGCAATAGGGCCCTGACGGAGGGGAACGAGGAGGCCAAGAAGCAGAAGCCAGCGACCTCCACGGCCACTTGAGTGTTCTCCGGTAACTTGACCTTCGTTGGGACGAAGACGGGATGACGCCACGGACAGTCGAGATTTCGTTCTGGCCGAACGAAGGTCGTGTCGCCGGAAGTCAGCCGGATTTGACCGGAGTCGGTGAGCTCGTCAGCCAGACCTACCCATCGAAGGTGGCTTTGAGGCGTGCACAAGCCCCGAGGCTGGCGCGGCCTGCGATCTTGACGTGACTTTCGCACCAACTGCGGCTCCGGGCGCAGACGCCTTCCGGAAAGCCGTCGTTCGCCTGGAGGGTGAGATTGGCTTCCAGGCGCTATGGGGTACGGCTGCGCGGGAGGACCGATCCGCGTGGTCCTACCTGACGCCTCGGATTCAGGACGTCCGGCTGCCGTCAGGCAAACCGCTGGCGTTCAATTTACCAATGGCATCCATCGCGCGCCGGTTGTTCGACCAGGCCGGTGTTCGCGATGCGACCTTCAGCTATTGTGTCAAGCTCGTGCATGCAGTTCCGAACCCGGATCGGGTCCGCCCTCTGATCCCGGCCCTCGCTGAGGTGCAGCAGGGCGGGACCAGCATGCGCAGCCTCGCTACCGGCCTTCGGGACGTCCTGGCGCTCGCGCGCCGGGAGGGATGGCATGCCATCGAATCCTTCGGGACATCGGACACAAACGGAGATATCAGAGCGTGGCTCGAGGAAGCTGTCATTCAAAATGTGACCGACGCGGTACCCATCCTGCGCCGCGACATGATCGACTTGCGCTGGCTCCCGCGCAACGACGCCTCGGTCGAGGCCGATGATCTCGACAGCTTCGCACTCAGCTTGCGGCCGCGTGACTACGCACAGACGGCAATCGACAGCTCGTCGGGTCAGCCTCAGCCTGTTCGTCGGCCGCCGGCGTTTTCTCACGTGCGGACGCAGCCCCCGACCAAGACTGGGCCTTACGTCTTCCTCAGCTACGCCCAAAAGAATCGGGATTTCGCAGACGCCGTCATGCAATTCCTCACCTCAGCCGGCGTAAGCTTCTGGTGGGATGACAGCATGCAGCCGGGCTGAGGCACTCGAAGAGAGAATCAATGCAACGTTCTGATGGCCTGCCTCTCTGCAGATTATCAGAATAGCAAATATTGCCGGCGCGAGCTCAAGTTTGCTGACCTTCTGGGTAAGCAAATTCTTCCCATCGCCCGCGATCCAGTGACCTGGAGCGACGGTCTGCGACTCATGTTTCAAGACCTACAGATCCTGGCACTGAACTCCGACCAGAGCTGGGGCAGGCTTCGCGACAGTCTCGCCAACGTGGCGGCCGATGTATTTCGTTCTGTGACAGTCGACCGCTTAGCGCACAGCCCGCGTCCGTGAGCTAACACGGCCCGCGGCGGCTTTGCACGATCCCTCGCGTTGATGGACGACTCGATCGTCGCCGTCGCCCCCGCTCTGAGCTCGAAAAGGTGCGTCATGCCTCATTCTCTGAGAAGCGAAACAGCTTGGTTCCGCGACGGTTGAGTGGGGTGGCCATCGACTACCTGTGATACGAAACGTCGGATATGGCAAGTCTTTATCCGACATTTCACATCAAAGCCGAAACAATCACCTCATGCTTATGTCGTCCACAGCGTCACACATTGAAGCCCTTGTCGCGAGCAATGCTTCTGCGATGCTTCGTTCTGGAGTAACGAACGAGGTACTCAGCGCTTTCCAAACGACGAACGTCTAAGTGTGTAAGCCTTGCGAGCGGATAACTTCAACTCAACAGCCTCATATCTCACAATAGTCCATAGACGCGTCTGACATTTTGTCAGACGCGTCTGCTACGAGCAATCTTACAACCAGCAATTCTAAAAGTAGGTTGGGGCGCGGTTCTATTCGATTTTCTGGGTCTGGAGCAGTTCCGAGGGAATCGTGAAGGTGGTTAGGGCTTCGAGGAGGGCCGAACCCCTCCGAATCGGGCGCTAAGCGGTATCATTTTAGATTGTAGGCGATTGAAGCAGTCTTCGGCAATTTCCCGTGTTGGCGCTTAGGCGCTGTGCCCATCAGATCCCGTCGGCACAGCAGCTCCCGAAGGTACTACGAACCGAAGTGGCCTTATTATTAGACAGTGATCACCGCGCCTGAAGCCGCGGCCGTCAGTGCGATGCGAGCGGGTCGCAGCACAGCAATCGCGCCCAATTCAGCAAAATCATCGATGATGCTGTCCATATCATCACCTCGGTCTCCACTTTCGTTACGGGCAGCAATTGTTAGCTTGCTTTGGGCTTCGCGGTTCCTGGCAATGATTGCTCTGACCTCGGATAGCGCCTTTCCTCGATCGAAGGGAATTGGTGCGCGCTTCTTGTCTTCGGCGATTTGCTGCCGAATCAAGGCAAGACGCTTTCGACCCACGGTCTGCTTAGCCCGTTCGAAGGCCAGTCGGCCGGCGGCTCCGACTGCGCCAACATCAACTCCCTCCTTTTGCGCCTCAAGAAGAAGCTCTCCATCGGATATCGAAAAAAGCTCGTCAATCACGAAATCGTCCATTCGGGCGACCTTCTGCGCGGCCTTCCTGTCGTTGTCCGCACTATGCGGGCTCAGTCGCTCGCCGCGACGAACCAGGCGCGTCTGCTGCTCGGACCGCAGAACGTGGTACGAATCGATCCGACACTGGTTGGGGCGCCTATCGAACTCGACGATTATCGGCGCGCTATGGACGAATTGCTGCCCGCCGCCGCTTCGGCCGTAGCTGCATACCGAGATCGGGTGCTGGAAATGTTCATGACCAAGAAGGTCGAACGATTCATTCCAGTTCCGTAGCCCTCCGTTCTTCCACGTCGTTTGAATACCATGTTCGCCCTGGCAGGGGCGTCGGATGGTCGCAAGGGTCAAATCTGATGATCCACGGGCCCTGTCAGGCACACGGTTATTCCTGTTGTTGGTTGACAGCGACCGGCGTCAGTGTGCGATTCGGGTTGACGATGATCAACGAGGTCGTCCTCGGCCAGCACAATCAAAGTTGGCGCAATGCAGAGGTCCGCGGCTGCACTGAGCCGATGGGAGCCCTCAATTGCCATGTAGTGATCACCGCAATCAACGACTCGCACGGGTGGAAGGCG
This sequence comes from Xanthobacteraceae bacterium, assembly GCA_030043175.1. The sequence goes on from JASHYD010000279.1 coordinate 5,224, forward strand.
TTTAAGCCTCACTGCCTTCATGGCGTCGAGTTTTCTTTCGTCGTAAGCTAGGTGGATTGCGTGAAGGCGTTGCATCGTCTGTCCTCATCCGGGCTGCGGCGCGTGTGCCGCGAGCGGCCACCCTGCCGACGTGCCATTCCTCCAATGAAATCCCGCCGTCCCGTTATTGATTCCGCCCCATCGATTTGAGGCCTGGAGCACCCCAAGGCAGCATGGCTCTCAGAGCTATTGGGTCGCGGGAAGCGTAGACGGCATTGCGCATAACACACTGCTGATGCTTGCATTTTTAGCTGCGGCAGCCTGTCCCATATATGCATCGTAAGGCCGTAAATGTTCTACCTATAGATCGGGCTTATTGATTCCTTAGTCTTTTGTTCTATATATAAGACGCTTAGGCTGTCCTGATCTATTGATGAGACAAAACACATGCCCAAGACTCATCGCCCTCTCTCTCCTTACGCGGCGGACGCAGTTCGCCTTCTCGGTCAGCTCCTCCGCAAAGCCCGCATCGAGAAACGAATGACGACGACTGATGTCGCGGTTCGTTCGGGCATTTCACGTGGGCTCTTGCATCGCATCGAAAGCGGCGATCCCGCTTGTGCCATTGGCGCGTCCTTCGAAGTTGCAGCCGTCGTGGGTCTCAGCCTTTTCGACGCCGAACAAACTACGCTTACGCATACCCTCAATACAACTCGGGAAGTGATGCGTCTTTTACCACGGTCGGTTCGCCGCCACCGGCCGGAGGTCAACGATGATTTCTAAGCCTAACTCCGCCCGAGCGCCCACGCAGGCTTATATCTGGGCATGGCTTCCTGGAGAGACCGGGCCGGTGGTGGCGGGATTGCTGACATCGGTTGCCAAAGATCTCCAGTTCACGTACGGCCGGAGCTACCTCGCGCGCAAAAACGCCGTGCCGCTGTATACGCCCGAGTTGCCGTTGGAGAGTGGGCCTCTGCCGCTACTGAACGGCCTCAGCATGCCGAACGCTATTCGTGATGCTGCGCCGGACGCGTGGGGACGCCGTATCATTCTCAATCGTAAGTTTGGAGCCAAGGGCAAAGACCTCGATACGACCGAGTTGGACGAACTGACCTTCCTCCTGGAGTCAGCCTCCGATCGCATCGGCGCCTTAGACTTTCAGGAGTCGGCCGAACACTACAAGGCGCGCGAGAGCGGCAATGCGTCCTTCGATGAGTTGTTGGCGGCAGCCGAGCGCGTTGAAAAGGGAATTCCGTTGACACCCGAGCTCGGTCGGGCGCTGCTTCACGGTACCTCGATCGGTGGTGCGCGGCCCAAGACCACGATCACGTCCGATGACAAAAAATTCATTGCCAAGTTTTCCTCGCAAAACGACGTCTACAGTGTGGTGAAGGCCGAATATATTGCTATGCGTCTCGCACGTGAAGCCGGGCTGAACGTACCGCCCGTTCGCCTGGAGCGCGCCGCCGGCAAGGACGTGCTCCTCGTCGAACGGTTCGATCGGGAGAAGAGAGACGGGGCCTGGGCGCGAAAGATGATGGTGTCCGCGCTAACTCTCCTCGAACTCGACGAAATGATGGGGCGCTACGCCAGCTACGAGAACCTCGCCACCATCATCCGTCATCGCTTCACCGAGCCAAGAGGGACACTTCGCGAGCTGTATTCGCGCATGGTCTTCAATGTCCTTTGCGGAAACACGGACGATCACGCCCGCAACCATGCGGCCTTCTGGGACGGTGCGCGCCTGACACTCACGCCCGCCTACGACATCTGCCCGCAAGGACGCAGCGGCGGAGAGGCCAGCCAGGCGATGCTCATCCTCGGCCGGGAGAAGCAGAGTCAGATTGCGCTTTGCCTAAAGGCAGCGCCTTCGTTTCTCTTGAACAACGCGGAAGCCGAGACGATCGTCAAAAGCCAGATCAACGTTATCAAGGAGCGTTGGTCTTCGATATGCAAGGACGCAAAGCTCTCAGAGGTCGACAAGAATCTCTTTTGGCGACGGCAGTTTCTCAATCCATACGCCTTCGTTGGCGGGCCCGAAGACATAGCCAGCCTTGTCGGATGATGTCTGCCCGGCGAGTTGTCCTCTGTGAAGATTCTTTCAACAGAGCCGCGTGTCGAGAGGGCCACACTGTTTTGATATCCTGAAACGCCACGCAAGCCATGCGCCGTGCGACATCGTGGTGAAGCGGAGCCGCTCAACACGTACGTCGCGCAACACGAGAAGCCGCTAGCGGACCGTTGATGGAACAGAACCTGACGGCCTGCGTGACACCCTTGCCACGTTGAAGGCCGGAGAGGTGTCTATCGCCCCCAAAGCGTTTCGATGAGCTGGCGGATCGCGGGGGCGTCCAGACCTTTCCTGGGCCCGTCCTCCGTTCGTCTCGCTCCACCGTTCGATTTTGTTCGAGCTTCGCCTTCCGGCGGCGCTCGCAGTCAGGTTGGTCGAGCATGCCGCCGTCGCCGCGGCACGGCCTCAAATCCCGGTCAAAAGGAGCCTCGCCTATGCGTTTTTCGGCAAGCGAGCTACCCCCCTAGGTCCCCCGACGTGCCCGGCGCGCACTCTACGGCCTTCCGCACGCCGCATCGCGCTTTTCATCATCGTCGCCGCGGCCACGTCATGACCGCCATCGAGAACAATAGCCCCGCGAGCGCCGGCATAATGGCGCGGCCGGCAATCCACACACGCTCGATATCGGCTGCGGTGGCGTGAACGATTCCGCCGGAAAGCCAGTTAAGATTGGCCGCCACTGCCTCGCCACCAGAGTCAGCGCTTGCGATCGCGGGGGCGAGCAGGATCGGGGCGGCAATCGCGGCGTTGAGCGCAGCGAGCGCCGCTCGTTCGTCGACCTCGCGGTCGCGGCAGCGCGGACCCCGTGGCGCGCATTCCGCCTTGCGGGCCTCGGTCGCGGTCTCGGCTGCTCGCTGAGCGATGACGATCGATTGGGCATGCTGATCCTTTGCAAGCACTGCCTGCTCGATTGCGCCGGACCGGCCAGCCAGCATGTCGCTGAGGCCGCCCGCTGAGAATCCCATGCCGGCGAGGATCGTGAGCACGAGGAAGCCAGGCCAAACGATCCAGGCGAGGTGGCACCAACTCCGATGTCCAGCCCTGCGCAGCACTGCAGCCACCGACGGCAGGATCAAGGCGGCAAGCCCGATGGCGACCCCCTGTACCGCTTGCAACGTCGTCTCGATAGGCGTGCGGCCGAAACCACCGGCATACTGTGCGTCGATGGCCAGTTGGATGCCACCGAGTGCAAGCGCTGATAGGACCAGTATCGACGCAGTGACGTACGAGCCGTAACAGGTGGCCACGGGGTGGCCATCGGTGGCCCCGTTTTGATTTGGCGGAAGAATTTCGATTTGTGCCCTATCGCTCGGTTGCCAGCCGTTGGCCAGCCGTCGGCGGCCGGCTTATGCCATGCAGGCGAGCGAGGGCGCTTATATTGGGTTTAGCCGGAGCGAGGGATTTGGCGCCGATATTGGATGCAGCGGCCGGCAGTTTGACAACGTTTTGGGGGCTACTGTCTTGGGCAGCCATTGTCTGCTCCGGTGCAGATGATGGTCAAGCCGGTCACGGTGCGGCTGCATTAAGATGGCGGCATGTGACGTGAACAGCAATCGCGCGAAACGAAGTCGGTCGGATAAATCGGAGCAAACCGTTTTTATTTTCACTTGAAAATATTTTTCATCACGAGCGGGTCGCCCTCTCTGGATACTCAATAGCGTGTTTTGGTCGTTCAGCGCTAGGGGGCGAGGAGCGCCCTCTATGACGTTTGGGGTCCCGCCCATGCGCTTTTCCGGACGGCCGGCGGCTTGTGCCCTCGACGGCCTCGGCGCGCTCTATGGCCCTCTTGCATACCCATCTTGCACGTCCGTTGTGGTCAATTGACCACGTGCCATTTCCGAGTCGCTGCCAGGACAATATGCCCCCGGCCACACGGCGGGTGCCCGCATGATCCGCGCAGTAGGTGTCACGTCGATGTCACCCCTTGCGCCGCTGCGGGGCGCCGCCAACCCCTTGGTTCACGCGAAACAGCGGCGTCGCCATCCGCGAGGCAGCCGTCCGCGGCGCGCGAGCTTGGAGCTGATTCACGTTTGAGCCCCCGCATCTCGACGCCAGCATCAAGCAACCGACGCTCTCGGACCGCGAATCACTCACACATCTCGGGGCGTGTGATGTGGTAGAGTTCGATCTGGTCGTCAACCTCAGGACTGGTCAGGCAATGGGCTTGGCGATCCCCGAAAGCATTCCTGATGCGCGCTGATGGGTTGATTGAATAGGCTGGGCTTACAGCACGGCTATCAGCCGAACATGGGAGAGGCGCCCGCCTCGCTCACGCCGCAGCCCCGGCTTGCGCAGTCGAGGCCCCTTGTGCCCGAAACGGTTCCCTTCATTCCCGATCGCGCACGCATGGCGATCCGCTCGGATTACCTGCCCGCGGCGAATCACAAGGCGCTGGCGATCAGCCTTCTCTTTAGCGGCTTCATCACCGGCCAACCGGACGACGAAACCGCGCGGGAAGCCGCAATCGCCAAGTGCAACACTCTGCGAACGGCGGGTGGCGGGATAACGCCGTGCCAAATCTACGCTGTCGGCAACGAGGTCGTGAATGCCGTCACCCCGCCGATGCTGCGCTCTCCCTGGCTCATTCGCAATCCAGGCATCGAAAGGCCCTTCAGCGCAAAGGACCTTCCACTTCTCGGCGAT
>JASHYD010000280.1 GCA_030043175.1 Xanthobacteraceae bacterium
CTTCGCAGGCCGAGGCGCGCTGTCCCGCACCGCGTTGTGCAGGCGCGGCAAGATCTGTTCGAGGCGGTCGTCAAAGCTGGCCGGGGAAGTGCTCATGATGCGCCTCCCGTGTGCCGGATCGAAGGTCGTTCGCGAATGCTCGTAGCTGCGCCTCGATACTTGCCTCCACCACCGCGAAATCACTCGTCACGATGCACGCGCCTTGATCCAGAGCAGGATCTGTTTCAACCGTCACGGTTGCGCCGCCTTGTTGGGTGAGGGCGGCGAGCGCCGTGCTGACGCGCTCGACGGCGGCGGGATGAACTGTCACCTTGAGGAATTTCTCTTGACGAAATTCGGCCAGCGCCTGCGCCGCCGCACGGGCGACGACATCGGCCACATCGAACTCTCCGAGGACACGGCGCACGACGCTGAGCGCCAGCGCGCCGATTTCGCCTTCGAGCTTTGCGAGATAACGGTCCACCGCCAGTGTCGTGTCGCGCAGAAGCCGGCTTGCCTCGATCGCCCCGGCCGACCTGCCTTCCGCGAATCCCTTCGCATGTGCGGCCGCGTAGGTGCTGCGCGCATTCTCCTCGACCTGACCTGCGACCTCGCGAACGGCTGCCAATAACCGATAGGCGTCCTGCCAGACGCCAACCTGTGCGGCCCGTATGATCCGCGAGCCCGGCCCGGCCGGCAAATCGTCCAGCGACATTTGGTTCGGCGCCGACATGTTGTTCACGACGCCGCGCAGCGAATGATCGCCGGACCGATTTCGTCGAAAGGCCCTTGAACCCGGTCATCGAGCGCGGGATGCGCGGCACTCTTCAAGCGAACCCGCCTACCGACGGCCTGCGGTTGCGATTGGCACCACGCGCCGAGGCAGCGCAGGCCATCCTCGGCGATCCGCACCTGCGCTGCGTCCCCTGGTTCGAGCTTTCTTGGGGGCCCTGCCAGATTCCGATTGGCCAGCGCAAATGTGGTAAGCGCCTCCCCCAATTTGCCACGCAGCCACTTCACCTCCTCGGCGCGGACCATGTTGGCAATGGCGGCCGCCCAATAGACCGCCCCCGCGCGGCCCACGAGGTCACCGATCCGACCGACCGGCAGCAGCGCAACCTGTTGATCAACTTGGCCCAAGGCTTCCGGCGCAACCGGCGCGTCGAGTGCGTAGAAGTCGGTGATGATTTTCGACAACCTGTCCTGCAGCCGGCTCGTGGCGCGAAGGCGTTCGCACAGCGACAGGCTGATGCGCTCGTTGAAACAGGCAGCAAGGCGGGCAGGATCAACGTAGGCGGCTGGCCTGTTCATCAGCGTAGCCCAATCCATCACGCTCGGCGCATGCTTGGCGGAAACCGTCACGACTTCCCCGCGTCGGTCGGATCAAGCTGATAGACGCGTGGTCCTTGACGCCCCCAAGCAAAAGCAAGCGCGCCGACGAGCGCTATCGCCAGCGCGCCGAGGCTCAGGGTCGGCCAATCGGCTACGAAAAGACCGTCGCCGCGGCCCCGGGCCGGCGCCTGGAACTCATCTCCCCGGTCATTCCTGGCGACAATTGCGCGCACCGCCACGGGCACGAGAATCACCGAGACCTTGTCGTAGGACAGTCCGGCGACACCGTTGGCGACCAGCAATTTGATCTGCGGAACCAAGTCGCTCACCGGCATGCTCGCCTGATAGCGAATGAAGATCGAAGCTGAGGACGGGACGAGCTGCTGGCGCAAGGGATCATTTTCGGGCAGCACGAGGTGCACCCGCGCGGAAAGCACGCCATCAATTTCCGAAACGGTCCGCGACAGTTCCTGGCTCAGTGCGAAAATCATCTGAGCCCGCTCCTGAACCGGTGAAGAGACCAGACCATCGCGCTTGAACACGTCGCCAAGGGTGGCAAATTCCTCCCTGGGAAGCCCGCTGTCGTTTAAGACAGCCACGGCCTCGGCAAAGCGGCTCTCCTCGACCGAAACGGAGACACGGTCACCCTTGCCAAACGCACGCTCGGCCGGAATGCCGTGCTGGCGCAGCGTCGCCACGATCTCGTTGGCATGTCGCTGATCGAGATTGGTGTAGAGGTCCGACTTGCAGGATGCGAGCGTCGCTGCGCACACGACGACGATCGCCAGCCGCGCCGGGACGGCCCGCCACACGCAACGCCTATGTCGGAAGACCGCGAGACTGGCGTCCAAACACTCCTCCCAAGACTCACGCTGCACAAACGCCGATTCGAGAAGGCGTCACTGGCCTTTGAGCATGTTTTGCACCGAACCGGTGGTCGCCTTGGTTCCACTTACCACCAGCGTGGTTTCGAGTACATTTTGCATCATTTCCAAGGCGAAGTTCTCGGCGCGTTCCAGCTCGGCTATGCCGACAGTGGGCGTTGCGGACGCGCCGCCGCCACTAGCATCCACCGGTTCAAGGTTTTCGCGCGCTGGACCGCCATGCAGATCCGCTCGCGGCCCGCCCGCCCCGCCAAGAGCAACGCGAACCCCGTCGTTGCCGTCGGCGCCCAAGTTCTGGCGATCGGCGCCGAAGTTCTGGACCCGCCTTTCGACAGTTTGCGTGCGTTCGACATACCCTCGCAGATTGCCGAAAAGCTCGCTTGCCAGGGCCGCCGGATTGGCAAGGTGGGGCATCCCGGATGCCGCAGTTTGGTTTGCGACGAAATCCGCGAGCGCGAGTTCACGCGGCGAACTCGGCACCGCGGCGCTCTCAATTCCGCCTGGCACGGGAGCGACGGCAGTTATTACTACGCTCATCGAAAGTATCCGTTGCGACGTCTGTGCCGATTGCGCACCACTGGGGTGGCGACGTCAAAAGGCGTCCAGTGAATCTTGGTTGTTTGACAGTTGTTGATGATCCGCCATCATCATGATCCGCCATCGACTGCGCTAAAGGGGTCATCTTGGTCTGACATTTGTTGCTGAATCGTGCTCATCAACATCGTGAACATTCCTTCAGCCACCTCAGTGACGACGGAGGAAACAGCACTGCCAGTCCCACCATTTGCTTGCGTACTAGCCGGGGCACCCGTCCCGGCCGGGGCTATACCAGCCACATCGCTCATTGTCGCTCCTCCTGGATATTTGCTGATCTCGACTGCGCCCTTGGTGGACGCACCTCACACGTTTCAGCATCACTTTAAAGCAGGCGGTTTCGGCATCAGGACTTGACCGGCTCGCCGACGAGAAATCGGGTTTGAACCATCATACACCGCCGCGAAACACGCGAACCTTGGTTTCGTCGAAGTGACCGTCTTCTCGCACCGGGGGTGGAGGTGCAAGCCTCTTTAGCGTCTGGCGTACCAAGGATAGGAACGGCGGCGGCCCGGAAACCGCGACGAGGCCCGTGTCTTGCGTGCTGCGTACCGGAAAGCGCGAATCCGCGATGCCGAGCGCGGTGAGCTTTTCGCTGACCTCTTCGGGAGACAGCCGACCAACACTGACAAGTTCGGTCCTCATCTCGGACCGGGCATTGACGTGCAGCACCGCGCCATCGAAATACCAGACGAGGCCATAGCTTTCGCACAGCTTGTCGAGGAACTCGCGAGCCGGGGCACCCCCAAGCCGTCCCCGCAGCCGCCCCTTGATCTGGTCGCTCAAGTCGATCGGTATCCCGATATTACGGCCAAACTCGGTGAGGACGCCCTTCACATCCTGATCAACGACCATGTATTTGTAAGGCCCCGCCGGCCATGCGGGCTCCACGGCGTGCGCCGTGCCGGCCGGCGCGAGCGCTGCGGTGACAACCAATGCGATAAACACCCATCTCGACATGCCAGCCTCAGCGGAGCGAACTTGATGCAGTGGAAGACGGCCCTCGCAGTACTGTTAAGGTCGCTCTCTCAAGGTCGCTCTCTTAAGGTCGTTCTATTAAGGTCGCTCTACTAAAGCGAAGCTCGTTGTTTGAGTAAATATAATTCTTCCTTTAACGATGCACTGCCAGTAGTCTTCTTCCTATGTTCAACATTACATCTTGCTTTTGGCGATTTTATGACAAAAATAATATCGTTTTCCACGGCAGTGAATACATTGTACAGTATTATGTATATGGTGAGTAACGGCTATTATTGTAATTGACTTGTCACCGCTGCCCATTAGCGTAGCTCAGCTTGCGCCGCTTCGCTCCAACAAGAGCCCCTCCAACGCGAGCTGGCCGGGCCGGGGGACGTCGAAGCGGCTTGAGCGGCGAAGCGGTCCTCCCCCACAGCTTCGGGGCGGGGAGTCATCGGTTATCGAGATTTGTCAAGGAGACGATCACATGAGCACTTCTTCTCCCGGAGGCACCGGTGCCACCGGCAGCACCAGCAACGGCAACCAGGCGACCCTGCAAGCCATGCAGTCAGCGGCGCAACAAATGCAGCAAGTTCTTCAAGAAACAACGACCTTCAACGCGATCAAGCAATCCCTCGGCGCTGGCACCACAGCCGCCCAAAGCGTTGGCCAGCAGACCCCCGGCGGCTAATGCCCGCAACAAGCGCCGGCGCGGCCGGCGCCTGTCACCGTTCGCCCCGCAGCCGCTGTTTCATCATCGGCTGCGGGACGTGATCTTGGCGCTCGATCGAGAAGGCAAGCACGGAGGCAAATACCGTGAGCGCATCGACCGCCCATCCCGCTGCCGACCCTGCGCCGCATGTCGCGGAGGGGCAAGCGGGCGCACCGTCTGCCGCGCCCCCGCGGCGCAAGTCAGCGAAGCTGAAATTCGAAGTTGTGGCCGGCACCCATGCGGGCGCCGTGCTCCTGCTCGATTGGGCTGACTACCGGATCGGCAGTTCCCCGGACGCCGACATTGTGCTGAGCGACGAAGGCGTGGCCCCGGAACATGCCGTTTTGCGCTTGGGTCCTGGCGGCGTGCAGATTGATGCGACCGGCGGCAGCGTTACGATTGAGCATGAGCCGCTCGCGTTGTGGCGCGGCCGTCGCGTCAGGTTGCCGGCGAATGTCACGCTCGGAGCGGCGCGGATTCACCTGTCCGGGGACGGCGGGGACGATCTGGGGCCACGGTTCGATCAGCTTGGCCGCGAGCTTGGCCGCAGGGTCCTTCACAATCCGCTGACCAGCGCCGCAGTCCTCGCCTGCCTTGTGATTGCCGCGACAGTCGCGCGGGAATTGCCGCAAACCGCCCGGGCCGGTCGTGACGGCGAGCACAGCGGTGCTGCCGTGGTCGGCGCTTCGGAGCGCCCAACATCCGGCGCGCCTAACGCCCAATCGGCGGCCGAAGCGGCGGCGCGCCAACTCAGCACGCGGCTCGACGCGGCGAATATACGGACTTTGCGCGTGAGCACCGCGGACGGTCGCGTAGCTGTCGCCGGAAAGGTGACCAAAGAGGAAGCTGTCAGCTGGGCGGCAATCCAGCAGTGGTTCGACCAGGCTTACCGTGGCGACATCGTTCTAACCACGGACATCAGCCCCACCGGCGAGGGTCGAGCCATGCCGGCGTTGCAGCTCCAGGCCATCTGGTATGGAGAGAACCCCTATATCGTGACGGCGGGCGGCGAACGCTACTTTGAAGGAGCGGTTCTCGACAATGGCTGGATCATTCGCGAGATCGGCGAGGATCGTCTGCTGCTTGGCAAAGGCGGCGAGACGGTGGCGCTGACATACCGGTGACCGCGGCGCTCGTCGCGGCGCGACGCAAGTTCAAAAACGATATAAGAGGGTTGACGGATGAGCACCGGCAGAGTCGAAGGCGATCGCCGCGGCATGGCGTTTGCGGGCACCAGCCCGGTCACACCGGGGGCGCTCGCGGACACCGAGCCGACGGGAACGACCGTCGGCGCTCCGAAACCCGCCGACCAGCAGGAGTTCGAGACGCTGATCCGCATTACCGGCCGGCGCGCCGCCGCCGCCGCGATCCGCTCGCCGCACCAATGCATTGTCGATTTCGTGATGCCGCGAATATCGGACCCGACAATTTTCCAAGGTGACCGCTCGATCTCGATTCTTGAGCAGCTTGCTTCGGATATTCTGCCTAACCTTGAGGAGAGCAGCGAGCTGCGAGCGCTCGCGGGGGCCATCATCGCCGACGAGATCGCGCGTCACCGCGACCTTCTAACGCGGATTCATGCTGGCATCGGCGCATGAGCGGGTCCGGCGATAGCGCCCCGGTGCAGCTGCTGCATCTTCTCGGCTATCTTTACGGCCAGCACGGCGAGACCAAACGCGGGCTGGTCCTGTTGATTATCGCGGCCCGGCTTGCCCCCGACAATGTCTACATCTGGCGAACCCTCGCGCATTCGTTTCTCGTCGACGGCGCTCCGGAACGGACCATCGCGGTGATCGAGCGTCTGCGCCTGATGGACGGTTCTGACGATCCCGTCCTCGACTTGCTGATGGGTCGTGCCCTGTGGGCCTGCGGCCGCCGGGTCGAGGCGCGCCGCTCGTTTCGTGATTTTCTTGCGCGACGCGGTTAGTCATGAACTTGCTCGACATGCTCACCCGAGCGCTGGTGGTCGCGTCCCGCCGAGGCGACCTTGCGATCGCCAGCATCGTGCTCGTTGCGATCATGATGATGATCATTCCGCTGCCGACGCCCGTCGTCGACCTGCTGATCACCGCCAATATCGCGGCGAGCCTGCTTATCCTGTTGGTCGCGTTCTACATCAGCGAGCCGATCGAGGTGTCGGCACTGCCCTCCGTCGTCCTGATCGCGACGCTGTTTCGGCTCGCCATCACCATCACCACCGCGCGGCTGATCCTGCTCCAGGCGGACGCCGGCGAGATCATCAGCACGTTCGGCAATTTCGTCGTCGGGGGCAACCTTGCGGTCGGCCTTGTCATCTTCGTCATCATTACGGTGGTACAGTTTGTCGTCATCACCAAGGGCGCCGAGCGCGTCGCCGAGGTTGCGGCCCGGTTCAGTCTTGATGCCCTTCCGGGCAAACAGATGAGCATCGACAGCGACCTGCGCGGGGGCGACATCGATCAGGCGGAAGCGCGGCGGCAGCGGCGCCGGCTGAGCCAGGAGAGCCATCTTTATGGCGCCATGGACGGCGCGATGAAATTCGTCAGGGGCGATGCCATCGCGGGTATCGTCGTCATCCTCGTCAACCTGATCGGCGGCCTTGCGATC
>JASHYD010000281.1 GCA_030043175.1 Xanthobacteraceae bacterium
CCGGTCGTCTATGGCAACGGACAGCAGTTCGTCCAGGGGCTGGGATACGTGATGATCCTTCAGGAAATGGTGCACGAAGCCCGCGTGATCCCGCTGGACGGCCGGCCTCATGCGGGCCCGGGCGTCCGCTCCTACATGGGCGATCCCCGCGGTCACTGGGAGGGCGACACGCTGGTCGTCGAGACCACCAATTTCAAAGGCGGCGCGACAGGGACCGGCAATAATGGCGGCGGCACGCCGACGAGCGACGCGCTGAAACTCACCGAACGCTTCACGCGCACGGGTCCGAACGAGATTCACTACGAAGTGACGATCGACGACCCGAAGACGTATGTCAGGCCGTACACGGTTTCGTTCCCGCTGACGCAGGAGCCCGGTTACCAGAACTTCGAATACGCCTGCCACGAGGGCAACTACGGCCTGTACGACTCCCTGAGCGGTGCCCGGGCGAAGGAGCGGGAGGCAGCAGCGAAAGCCGCAGCCGAAGCACAGCGGTGAAAAACAGATAAAGTTCCTTGAGAGAAAACCTCAAGGGGCGGGAGGCTGGATATGAGAAATACGCTTGCAGTTGCTTCCGCCGCAGCCATCGTGCTGCTGGCGGCAACGCCCGTGAGGGCTCATCACGCGTTCTCGGCGGAGTTTGACGTCGAGAAGAAGGTCAAGTTCAAAGGCACCGTGACGAAAATGGAGTGGATCAATCCGCACGCGTGGATCCGCATCGATGTCCTGGGAGATGATGGCAAGGTGACGCCATGGATGATCGAGGGTGCGGCGCCGAACGCGCTTCTGCGCCGGGGCTGGACCAAGAACTCGCTCCAGTACGGCACTGAAATTCTCGTCGAGGGTTACCAGGCCAAGGACGGATCGAACCGGGCCAACGGCAGCGTGATTACGTTCACCGACGGCAGAAAGCTGTTCGTCGGCTCTTCGGCAGGTGACCCGGGAGCGCCTCCGGGCGCGCCGGCGCTTGAGAAGTAGTCCGTAGCCCGGATGGAGAGTGCCGCACTTGCGGCCCGCACAATTACGCAAGTCTAAGGTGACCCGCGGCATTAAGTGAATCGCTCGTCGTCGCATGCCCTCGTGGTTGCGCCACCAAGTGGACAAGTAGTTATTGTTGCGGCTGTCCTAAGCTGGCATCAGAAGCATGGCCTCTGATACCAGCAAAAGGTTGTCGACCGGTGCTACCGGGTGCTGGAGGCCCAGAATTGGTCATCGGACGACGACGTCAGTTCCCAGACTTCGGTGTCGGCATCCGCGCGAGATCACGGTCCTGCAGGCATTTGGCGAACGGGTTCGTGCCGGGTTTGTAGCCGGAGCTTGCGCAAGCATGCTCATCCTCTGCGCGTTGGCTTTCGATCTTTTTAATGTCGTAAAGGGCGCAGCTAGCCAGCGAAGCGGTGAGCAGGACCGCTATCACGCCTCTAGCCACGCCGGGAATCCGCCTCTGGGCGATAATGGTTGGGTACCTTCGATAGAAAGTGCCGGAGAAGATCCTGGACCGTTTCTACCCAGCCGATGGCGGGCGGCACGTTGTGTGCCTTAGTAGAAAGCGCCGTAGACTGTGTCGACAACTTGGCCAGTGGCCACGTTGACCAGCAGCAGGTCGGGTCCATAGCGCACCCATTGAAAGCCCGGCTGAGGTGGCGGCAGGCCAAGGGCGGCCCATCCGTCGTAATAATAAGCTGGCGCGAGGAACAGCGGCGGCAGCACCGCGCCAATCACCCAGCGCCGGTAGGCCCAGCCGCGTGGATAAATGAAGGGGGCGAGGTGCACCCGGTTAAACGGACGACCGTGGTACAAAAAACGCCCTGGCGCGCCGCCGGGACGTGGTCCTCGGAATTCCCCAGGTCTTGGCGGGCCACCGGGACGTGGTCCTCGGAATTCCCCGGGTCTTGGGCCACCGGGACGTGGTCCCCCCGGCCTTCCAGGATGTCCTTCGCGCTGTGCCATACCCGCTGTTGGCACCGCCAACATCATCATCATCGTGAGGACGATCTTGCGTAACATGCTGCCTGCCTTCCCTTTGCCTGTTCGCGCCGCTCGGCTTGATGATGGTAATTAGTGCGGAAACTTTCACCTTACAAAGTCGTAAGGCGCCCCGGCAATCGGTGACGAAACATCAAGGGGCGCATGGCCCCCAAGATTTTTGGTGTCGGTCTGTTACCCTGAGGGATCTTGTCCGCGCAGCCGCTCTCGTGACCAAAGCGTAACTGGAAGAAGAACGATCCGCCCCGCAAGTTCGGACCGACTTTGTCCAGTTGCGGAGGCTCCTGTGGACCCCGATGCCGTCAAAGGTCTGGTCGCCGCGATCGTGGTTGCAGCGGGCGCGGTACTATTGCGCATCTGGCGCCACCGCCACGGCAGGAACGGCAACTAGCCGGGTGGAGTTCGTAAACTTTACGAGCCGGGGTCGCAAACCACCGAGAGTCGGGCCGCTTGGCGGCGAGGCCGCCCGCCGAGCGCGAGCCGCAACCCCAATGGGCGAGCCCTGCCGGACGGCACCGTCACGTCAGTGACAGGCGAGTCTGCGACCTTACGCCGACATCCCATGATCCTGAACGCTGCACCCGGTAGGGTCCGCAGAATTACATTGCGGAGCGGCGATTGCGGGCTACCGAGCCATCGGCTGCGGACAAATGAACAAACCTTCAGGTTGGGGCCGAGTGCGACTGTTTGTTGGCGCAGCGGTCCGCCATCCGTGTCGAGGCCGTGCGTAGGCCCGACCTCTATCGCCCCGAGAGTAGGGCCACCGTTTCCGATTTGTGACCGGCAAATGCACGCGTCAAGGTGCTCGGCACGGGGGTGAGCGTCTATCCGCGCGGCCAGAAGCGCCAGATTACAAATGCACATATTGGGCTAATCGCAATCAAGAACACTGCTGCGTCTGCCTCTATGGCTCCCGCAAGACTTACGCTCCATAAACAGTTTGTACGAGTTCTTTCCTGTCCACACTCACCGCACGCTCGTGGCCGCGATGCCGGCAGGTCACGAACAAGCCACGGACGCCACGCCGGCGCAGCCGAGCGTCATCGGGCGGATCGGTTCGTCATCCTTGGCGATGCTCGCATGGCTAAGAACGGATAGGGAACGGAATCAAGTGGTCGCTGCGGGTGATTACGCCTGCTTTCGAGTCGCTCAGCCGGTTCCTCGTAGCTCGCCGCGCATTCTGCGCATCCCTTTCCGAGCGTCCGCGTCGTTGAATGTCTCGGCGCGAGCGGAGGATTTCTGGTGGCCTGGCGATGGTGACGCCATCAGTTCGTATACGCGGCTCGTTCTTTAAAGACTTCACAGCGGATGTCCTGCGTCGCGCGATTGGATCGGGCATGTCCCGGACCTGAGGTGCGGCGTAGGGGGACGCGTCAGTTGCTGGTGGCCCGCATGTGGGCGAGTCCGGCGCGGTATTGGGGATTGATCGAGCGGCCCGTTGCGCGTCCCGGTACAAGCACGGTGGGGAATGAGGCTGATGCTGCGCTGCGTGTGGCCGGCAGTCCAGCGGGCCGATCGGCCCGTCCTTGACACGGCCTTCTCGAAGATCGAGGCTTTGCGGCGCCGGCCTTCTAGATAGCAATGTCGCGCAGCAGCGCTTGCGTTTTGCCACCCACCATTACCGACCGGCCGCAGACAAGAAACTGGAGGAACACATATGAGGTCAATTCGCAGGTGCCTGGCGCGGCTAGCGCCTCTTGTTGCA
>JASHYD010000282.1 GCA_030043175.1 Xanthobacteraceae bacterium
CAAAACCCGGCAGTCCTCGGCGCGATATCGCTTGATTTGTTCGCGGTGTTACTGGGCGGCGCGACGGCTTTGCTGCCGATCTATGCGCGCGACATTCTGCACACCGGAGCCTGGGGACTCGGCATATTGCGCGGCGCTCCGGCCGTCGGGGCGTTTTTGATGGCCGTCGTGTTGTCGCGGCACTCCCTCGATTGCCACGCCGGCTTAAGGATGTTTCAGGCGGTCATCGTCTTCGGCTTGGCGACGCTCGTTTTTGCACTGTCGCGCTCGATCTGGCTTTCGGTCCTCGCCTTGACGTTTCTCGGCGCGGCGGACACCGTCAGCATGGTCATTCGCGTAGCGCTCGTGCAATCAACGACGCCGGACGAGATGCGCGGTAGGGTCGGGGCGGTGAACTTCCTCTTCGTCAATACGTCCTATCAGCTCGGCGAATTCGAGAGCGGCGTCACGGCAGCTTTGTTCGGCGCGGTGCCAGCGGTCCTCATCGGCGGTCTTGGCACGATTGGTGTGGCGCTTTTATGGATGAAGCTCTTTCCCGCGGTTAGAAAGATTCAATGTCTAGAATAGGGTGTGCGTCAGCTTCCGCGGGCCTGGTAAAGAGATATACAGGGAGGGCTGGTTTGCGATGTTGAATTGGCGCGATTACCGCTGCCGGCCAGGCCCGTTACCCCATCAAGAAGATATTGCGGTGGCCAGACCCACAGATCTCTCTGCTTTATGCGAATCGAATTTGACGTAGCCGGCCGGAATCGAACAGTTGCGCAGGCTGTGGTCCTTTCTGACAGTGGAGTCGTGCGCGGCGATAACAGTTAATAGTGCGGCGTTCCGCTGTCGATTCTTCGTCGACGCGCTCGCAACGCCACTCCTCAGTCTGGTCCGTCGCACCGGCCATCCTGGCCGCCGCCTGCCATTGCCTTCGGGATCGTTGGGATCGACAGCCGCGAATACCTGAGTGAGCGGGCTCGACTGCTTTGCGTTCATGAATATCCTTTGAGCCGGTTCCACGAAATAGGCGGCGTCGGCATCGCCGAGGGCGTGGGAAGTCTCGATACGCACATTCTTGTTCAGCACGTTGAGCTTGCCGGTCCGGCACCTCATGCCCGCTGCATCTGTTCGAATGAGATCAGCCGAGAATTGCTGTGCTGGCGCTGAAAGAGCCAAAGCGGCCAGCCAAAGGGCTGTACCAAGTGCCGAGATCGGTGATCGGCGGTGACGGCAGAGTCGCGTTGTGAGCGAACAGTGTCCTGCACTCACGATGGGTAGCAAGTGGTCAGGGTGTTCCCGCTTCACGCCGCCGTGCTGGGCACACACACCGCTCTCTAAGATTCGCTCACCATGCCCGGATCGCCCATCCGCCGCCGGAGAGCCACGAGCCCCCAAGTTGACGAGCCAGATCAGAATAACGGGATGGAGCCCAATGCCTGCAATCGCGTCCCAGAACACCACGACGAAGACAGAAGCGCCGTAGGGTCGGCCGTAACAGATCAACAAACTTTCCAAGCCATGATGGGACGCCATGACCGCCTAAACTACTGAGGCCAAGAGGCGGAAATTTTGCGAGCGGTTCATTTGCATGCTGCTTTATGCATGTGGCGCCACGCGACCATTGTGTTCGGGGACCGGCCGCCCAGCAATATCTCACGTAGGCCACGCATCGCCACAGGCAGAACTTTTTTGGCAACCGCGGCCTAACTGTCACAAAGCATGCGGATCGTGTGCGGTATATGACTTCCGAAGCTAGAATTCGCCGATTTCACGCAGGAACGCGACCTGGATCGTGCGGATACAGCTTTGGGGGCGTACGTGTTCAGATCAGTTCGAAGCGAGTGGAGCCTCGGTGGCTCTATCTGTGTGATCGTCACAGCGGTCGGTGCCGCGTCGGCGCAGAACGCAGGTCCTCCGGCGGCGCCTCCCGGCGCCACGCCGTCGCAGCAGACATCCTCGGAGCCGCCGCCCACTGCCCTGCCTCCGGGCCGCGCGCCGCTCCCGCAGATCAACGTGCGGGCGCCGAAGCGGGCACCCCGAAAAAGCTCGACGAGGGTGACTAACCAGCCCGCTCCCGCAGCGCCGGCGGCTCCGACCACAGTACAACCGCCCCCCGATCTTGGCGTCGGCAATAACGCCGGGAGCACGGTCCCGCCGCTTCAGCAAACGCCGTCTCTCGGCAAGACCGGGACGAAGCTGGAAGACCTGCCCACAAGCGTTCAGATCATTAACCGCGACGTCATCAATCAGCAGGGCGCCAACTCGGTCCTCGACGCGCTTCCGAATGCGAGCGGCATCGTCCCGGGCGGCCAGGACGGGCACTATCTTGACCTCTTCCTGATCCGCGGCCTGAACGCCCAATTCTACAATGACGGTTTCCGCGATGGCGACCAGCTCGGCGGCCTTTCCCACATGCTCAATGGCGTGAAGCAAGTCGAAATTCTGGAGGGGCCGGGTTCGGCGCTGTTCGGTAGCGGACCGCCAGGCGGCACGATCGACATCGTCCATTACACTGCGTCGTCGGATTTTCACTACGGCGCGAGCGTTCAGACGGGCTCGTTCGGGACCATCAACAGCACCGGCTATGTGACCGGCCCTACGTCCATTCCGGGCCTGAACTATCGCATAGACGGGACGGCTTCCCACACCGACGGGTTTCGCGATCTAAAGGCCTCCGATTACGAAATGAGGCCGGACATCGTCTGGAACGTGAACAATCACAGGCTCGAATTCAGCCTCGACGCCCGCCAGCTGAACCAGACGCCAGATTCCTACGGCATCATCTACTACAACGGCTCCCCCCTGAAGAGCGTCCCAATCGACACCAAGTACTCGTGGCCGGGCTCCCACGTCGACCAGAATTACATTCGCCCGACGGTTACGGACCAGTGGTTCATAAGCGACATGCTGACCATCAACAATCGGTTGTCCTATCTGTACAGGGATGTCGGCCTGCTGCGAACCGGCGACAGCTCGAGCACGAAGATTGACACGAACCCGGCTTCGCCTACCTACGGCCAGGTCGTCAACATCCAGATTCGTAATCAGCACGATCGCGACAACACCCTCGACTATCAGTTCGAGCCGGTGTGGAAGTTCGCCACCGGCCCCGCGACCCATACCCTGCTCACCGGCTTCGAATACATCCACGAGATCATCGATACACAGCGCACGACGGCGCCCCTTGCCAATATCCAGAACGGCTTTGCGCCGGTCCCCCCGGAGCTATCGTCGGGCACGCCCTTCCTCTGCGGTAAGCCGGTTGTCAAGGCTGGCACTGTACCTGGGCCTGGGCAGGTTGCATTCACGGGGCAGACCTTGGCGCCCGGGCAGACTGCCGGCGAATCGTTTTCATGTGACGACGATCATCTAGCCGCGGATTATTATAGCCTCTATGCCACCGATCAGGTCGACTTAACCGACAGACTCAAGGTTCGCGCCGGCGTCCGGCAGGACTGGTGGAATGAAGCGCTGACACCGCTGATCAACGTGCCTGGCGGGACCTTCAACAATGATGGCGTACCCCTCATGGCGGGCGTTACGCAGGAGCAAAATAACACGCCGGTGAGCTGGAACGTCGGCGCGGTATACAGTCTTTTTCCCGGCGTTTGGCCGTATGCCGGCGTGTCAAGGAGCTATCTTTCGAACTTCAACTCTGAAAACGTCCAGACCGGAATCGGCGCGCCGGAATCCGCGTTGCAATATGAGGCAGGAATCAGGTTCTCAATCCTGAACGACAGGTTCGTCCTGAACACTGCGGCCTTCGACGTTAAACGCGAAAACGTCGCCACCCCCTTTACGTTGACCGACGGGACCGAAACCGTGGTGTACGACAGTCAGAAGACGACGGGATACGAGGCCTCGCTCGATTACAAGGTCACGGACCAGTGGCGAATCCTGGCCAATTTTACAGCCCAGCACGCAGTGATCACGGACAGTCCTGACGCGCCGACCACGGTGGGCAATCATCCCCAGAGCGTCCCGCTCTACATGGCGAATCTGTGGACGACCTACAGGTTCTCCATCGCAGGCGTGCCAGGTTTCATTGTCGGCGCGGGTCTGAATTACCGGGACAAGAACTACAGTGACACCACGAACGTAAACTCGATACCTGCGTTCGTGATCGGAAATGCCCTTTTCGGTTACGAAGCAGAAAACTGGGGAATTTCGCTGAATGTGAAGAACTTCACCAATCAGCGGTACTATGTGGAAGCCAACGCCGCGGGAGCAGTCGTCGGCGAGCAATTGAGCGCTTTTCTTAAAATCTATGTCAAACAGTGAAGGTCGCGAGGATGCCCGCGCTGGATATCCCGGTTGCGGCACGGGGTCCCTAGCTGGCGTCCTCGCCTCCAGTATTCATGCTCGCGAGAAGTTGCTCGAGAGCTGGTAACACTCGTTCATCGATTCCATAAAACCAATCATTCGTGAGGGATTCCGGCCGTCCTGTGCACAGATGTCGTGACGCTGTCGTCGGAAATTGTTCGGTCAATTCCGAATCATTGGTGCCGAGCTATCTCTTAGCTTTGATGCATGGAGAGCCGCTACGCGACTTGGCGCGAACGGTTGCAGTCTTCAAGGTTGTGAGGTGCTGGCGGGGATAGAGACGTGTCGGCCGGCGATTCAACAGCAACATTCTACGGGTGGCGCGTCGTTGCTGCCGTTTTCGTGTTGGCCACCTTCGGGTGGGGCTTCGGATTCTACGGTCCTCCTGTCTACCTGCAAACAGTGCGCGAGGCCCGGGGGTGGCCACTGGCGCTGATTTCGACGGCGGTAACAGTTCATTTCTTGTTCGGCGCCTTGGTGGTCGCTAATCTGCCGAAACTCTACAAGACATTCGGCGTCTCCGCAGTCACCAAGACAGGATGCGTTGCGCTCGCGGCCGGCATTCTCGGATGGGCGGCGGCACAGGAGCCATGGCAACTTTTCTTGGCCACCCTTTTCAGTGGCGGCGGATGGGTCACGATGAGCTCTGCGGCCGTCAATGCGATCATCTCGCCTTGGTTCGTCCGATCGCGTGCCGCTGCACTCGCCGCGGCTTATAATGGCTCGAGCGTCGGCGGTGTGGTCTTCTCCCCTCTGTGGGTCGCCGCGATTGGCCTGCTTGGATTCCTGGGCGCGGCGCTTGCGATCGGTTTCGTCATGATCGCGACCACCTGGGTGCTCGCGAACCGCTACTACTCGAAGACGCCGGAACAGATGGGGCTTGTGCCCGACGGCGATACCCTCAGTAGCGGTGCTGTCTCGGTCACCTCACCGCTTGTCGTGTCATTGCCAGGCAACCAGCTCCGGCGGAATTGGCGGTTCTTAACGCTCGCCATAGGGATGGCGCTCGGGCTGTTCGCGCAGATCGGCCTTCTTGCCCATCTGTTCTCGCTGCTTGCGCCCGCGTTCGGCCCGCAACTTGCTGGCATCGCCGCGGGTACGGCCACAGCTTCCGCAATTGTAGGGCGCACGCTCTTCGGATGGTTGATGCCGATCGGGGCCGATCGCCGGCTCATTGCATGTGCCAGCTATCTCGTCCAGATCGCTGGATCGCTGGCATTCCTCCTTGCAGCAGGGAACGATGTCCCCATGCTCCTGCTGGGCGTCGTCCTATTCGGCTTCGGGATCGGGAACGCGACCTCGTTGCCGCCATTGATCGCTCAGGTCGAGTTCGCGAAGGACGATGTTTCACGCGTCGTTCCGCTGATCGTGGCAATCAGCCAAGGCACCTACGCGTTCGCCCCGGCCGTTTTCGGCCTCATCCGCGAGTACACGCCGCGAGCTGGGACGGTGGCAGCTAATAGTTCGCCCTATTTCTTCATCGCCGCAGCAGTGATCCAGGGAGCTGCAATCGCTGCCTTCATCCTCGGGCGTTTTCGCACCTGCGAGCGGCAGGGGAAAAATCACAGAACGCACCGACCGAGTGAGCGATGACCGCAATGGGTCTTGTGTCTCGAGTAACGCCGGTCCGCACGGCGGTTGCGTAACTGTACGGGAGATAAAGGAAGGCCCTTTTGCGGTCGGCGATCAGGTCGCTGATCCCAATCCACCGCAGGCTGCTGTCGTCAAGCGACGGTGGTGAACGTTGCAGAAAGTCGGGACAATGATCCCGGCAGGCAAAGTCGAGAGAGGCGAGTGCAAGCTGAGCAGCCGACAAGGCTGAGAGTCTGACAGGGTGCGAGTCCCTGTACCGTCAATTACCTGTGTTCGGACGGTTAGCATATCCGGTGCGTGTGGAGGTAACAAAGCACGATAGGCCCGGATGTAAAAGCCCCGGCTGCCCTGCAGCAGTATTCGCAGCGGTAGGAACGATCTGGG
>JASHYD010000283.1 GCA_030043175.1 Xanthobacteraceae bacterium
GTCGCCGGTGATGGTCGCTTCGAGTGGGCAGGTTTCCTGAAGGCGAACGAGTTGCCACGGCAAATCGATCCGTCGCAGGGCTTTTTCGCGACTGCCAACGAGATGAACCTACCGAAAGGCTGGCCGCATGAGGAACGCCGTATTGGCCATGAGTGGGCCGAAGCGAGCCGGGCTGCGCGGATCCATGAGGTACTTCGTGACGACCGGGCCCACACGCTATCGGCTGCCTGCAGGCTGCAAACGGATGTGCGCTCGCTTCCGGCAATGCGGATCTGTCACCTGATTGATGGTCTTCCTGCTTTATCCGAAGACACCGCAAAAGGTCTTGCATTGCTACGCGATTGGGACCGCGACCTCGATGTGGCAAGCCCGGCCGCGGCCCTGTTTGAAGTGTGGTGGTCGCTTCATCTCAAACCGGCCCTACTGCTCCGCCTCGCGCCTGATCCAGCCCTCAAACCGCTGCTCGCCCCCGGCGATATCGACACGCTGCTTGGACTTCTGGAGCATCCTGACGAGCGTTTTGGTATCAGTCCAAATGACGAGCGCGACGCGCTCCTCCTCACCACGCTGGCCGAAGGAGTGCGCAACTGCGCCGCGCGCCTCGGCCAAAACCCCGCCAAATGGGCATGGGGACGCTTACATCATGGCTATTTCCGGCACGCCGCTAGCACGCTTTGCCCAGGCAACCTGAGCCCATCGTGGGACGTGGGACCGCTACCGCTAGGCGGGAGCGGCTCGACGCCAATGCATGCAGGCTACCGCATCACCGACTTTCGCTGCATCTCTGGAGCCTCGGTGCGGCTGATCATGGATGTCGGCGACTGGGACAACAGCGTCTGCATCAATGCCCCCGGACAATCTGGCGATCCCGGCTCGCCCCACTACGGCGACCTTGCATTGTTGTGGGCTCGTGGCGGGTATGCCCCCCTGCTTTACAGCCGGGCGCGGGTCGAGGAGGCAACAGTGGCGCGTGTTCGGCTTGTCCCACCGGACCCGTGACCGACGGCCTTCCACTTTCCTCCAGGAAGTTTGCGGATGACGGCAATTTTCAAAGGGCTAGACCGCCATCTACCGTGCACTGATCGGCATCGCCGAGGAGAGAATGCGCGGCAAGGACCTGTCTGCCGTGATGCCGGTCGATGCCATCCGCCAGCGAGATCGCGCATTATTGTCGTCTCGGCGAGCGGGCTATTGACCAGGCGCGCCGCCACGTGCTCGGTCCGGGCAGGTGCCCGATGCCAAGAAAATCTATTCGATCTTTCGAGCCCTCTACCGACCCGATCAAAACCCGGCTAGGTCCACACGTCCGTGGAATTTCGTCCACAGGGTGTTTCTTTGCCGAAAAGCGCAAAAGGTTTGATCCCCCGGTGTGAGGTCCTCAGGGAAACTTTGCGGACGAAATTCATGTAACACCATCGCGTTGCGCTGGCCGCACCGTAGAGGGCACGGTCCCGATTTAGTACGCGCAATCTAGCTGGGTGTTGACCGATTCGTTACGATATAACCTGGCACCGACTGCCATCAGAGCTTCGCATTGCGCTAATCGCGAAGACGGGAGATTTCGATGCACCTTTTGGCTTCGCTATTCGTCCTTTTCTTCATCATATCTGCCAACGCCGCCGATCGGGGCACCACACTTGGCGAAGCGGCGCAAGATTATGTGCGGCTCGTGCTCGAAATCGGCGTGCATGAAAAGGACTTTGTCGATGCCTATTACGGGCCACCTGAATGGAGAATCGAAGCCGAGGCTCATCCGCGCGACATCTCCGAACTTAAAACCGAGGCGGACCGCATCCAATCGGCCTTAAGCGCAATGAATACGGACGCGCAACAGCCAATGGAGCGCCGCCGCAGAGCCTGGCTCAAGGCAAACGTTGCGAGCGCACGGTCGCGCCTCGATATAATCGATGGCGCGCGCTTTCGCTTCCGCGACGAAGCCACGCGCCTGTTCGCGCTCACACCCGAGCTCCGTCCCCTCGAAAGTTATGATCCAGTGCTGGAGCGTATCGAGGCTTTGCTTCCGGGATCGGGGACGTTAGCCGAACGCGTAGAGGCGTTCCGCAATCGCTACGTCGTTCCAAGCAACCGGCTCGAGTCCGTCATGGGCACCGCGATCGCCGAGTGCCGCAGGCGCACGCTCGCGCACATGGAATTGCCGACCAATGAGCGCTTCAAGATGGAGTTTGTGACACGTCAAAGCTGGAGCGCCTATAATTGGTATCAGGGCGGCAATCACAGTCTGATCCAAGTCAACACTGACTTGCCGATCTTCATCGACCGTGCGGTCCAACTGGGTTGCCACGAAGGCTATCCCGGTCATCACGTTCAGGGCCTCTATAACGAGCGGCAATATCGTGAACGCGGCCTGATCGAGTTTTCGGTCGCACCGCTCTATGGTCCCTCGAGCTCGCTGAATGAAGGCGGCGCCGACTTTGGCGTCGACTTGGCGTTTCCCGGCGAGGAGCGAGTTCGATTCGAAGCGGCGGCACTGTATCCTTTGGCCGGACTCGATCCCTCGACGGCGCCAGTATATGGCGCTTTGCGCCAAGCGCTCCACGATCTTTCCGGCGCGAGGCTAACGATTGCGGCGATGTATCTCGACAGCGAAATCGACAAGGCGCGCGCGCTCGAACTGACGCAGCGCTATCAACTCATCTCACGCGAACGCGCCGACCGCAGTCTTGCGTTCACCGAGCGATATCGCTCCTATGTGATCAACTATTCGGCCGGCAAGGACTTGATCAGCGCATATGTCGAGCGCGCGGGCAAAGACGAGGCCGCGCGTTGGATGGCCTATGAGCGCATCTTCTCCGAACTGATGCTGCCGATCGATCTGGTAGCGCCAACGTCGCGGCCGTAGCCACCGCTCCCATGGCGCCGGGGCCCGACCTCGCCGGTCCATCAGAACGCTGGCTTTTTTCGACCACCGCGATCGCCCCATGATGCAGCAATTTCGTTGCGTGGCCTGTGCGCCCACTCCCGCTCATGCTCGAGCGCGGTCTCGACTTTGAGGAGATGCGCGCACCGGGCGCGCGCCCCTCGCAACATGACTAAGGCTCGTTTGATCCGGGCGCGAGTTGACCCAATTAACTCGGATGCCCAAGCGAAACATCATCTCGGTTTGCATGGGCGCGAGTTTAAAATAGCCTCATCGACGTCCAACATCGAGCAAGGCGAATCACGGTTACCCCGCAGCGACGCGGCCACCAATATCAGCAAGAAGGGATGCCACCATGATTGCTCGTCGCGAATTCGTGCTCGGCGCAGCTGCTGCCGGCGTGCTGATGCAGCCGCGCTTTTGCGACGCCAAGGCATCGCAGCCGGCGACCAACGTCAATTTCGATGTTCCGGCAGGCGCCTGCGATTGCCACACGCATATCCATGGCGATCCAGCGAAGTTTCCTTGGTTTGCGGGGCGCACCTATACGCCCGAGACGGCGCTGCCGGAAGAAATGGCCGCATTACACAAGGAACTGAAAATCCAGCGCATGGTGATCGTGACGCCG
>JASHYD010000284.1 GCA_030043175.1 Xanthobacteraceae bacterium
GGCCAGACGAAGTTCATCGCACCCTGCAGGACTTTCACATCGTCTGTATGATGCGCGAGCGCACGCCATTCCGCCGCAACACCATCGAGGCGCTGCCCAATCTCAAGCTGCTCATCACCACAGGTGCGCGCAACGCCTCGATCGACACGGCAGCCGCAGCCGAACGCGGCATCACCGTGTGCGGCACCGGCTCGTTCGGCAATCCGACCACCGGCATTACCTTCGGCCTCATCCTGGAACTGACTCGACGGATCGGCTACGAGCATGCGCGGCTGAAGTCCGGCGAGCTTTGGCAGACTACGCTCGGACCGGATATCGAGGGCAAAACGCTCGGCATCGTCGGTCTCGGCAAGCTCGGCCTGCGCGTTGCCGGCGTCGCCAAAGCGTTCGGGATGAAGGTGATCGCCTGGAGCCCGAATCTTACGCTGGAAAGGTGCCGCGACGCCGGCGTCGAGTACGCCACCAAGGACGACCTCTTCCGCAACGCCGATATTGTCACCATCCACGTCCAGCTTGGCGACCGCTCGCGCGGGCTGGTGACGGCAAAGGAATTCGGCTTGATGAAGCCGACCGCATACATCATCAACACCGCCCGCGGGCCAATCATCGACGAAAAGGCGCTCATCGCCGCACTCGACGGGCACCGCATCGCGGGGGCCGGCCTCGATGTGTTCGACATCGAGCCGCTGCCGCTCGACCACCCCTTCCGGCGCATGGACAACGTGGTGATCACGCCGCACTTGGGCTATGTGAGCCAGCAGAACTATCAGCACTACTTCCGTGACATTGTCGCAAATATCCGCGCTTTCATCGACGGCAAGCCAGTGCGGGTGATCAAATAGTCCAGCCAAAATTGCCAGGGCAGCGAGCGTTGATGCCGGTCATATTGAAACCATTTCAGGCCTATTATCGGGCTTGCGACGTGACAGTCGCCAGTACCGGGTTGGTCCCGGCGATCACTGGTCCATTCCGACAATGTGGACAACAGCGCCAACGCCGGAGTGTCCGGCGTATCGACGAGGTGCCCGCCCACCATTAACCCGCATGGCGAAGATCGAGTCGAAATTGACCCGGCGCGACACCCTCAGCGGTCTCGCCAAGGTTCGTCGACAAGCGGGCCGAACTGGGCGACGCATCCACCCGTCGGTTCCGCGAACGAGTTATTGACCCGATCGAAGTGATATCGGCCAGAACTTGACAGTGTGTCGTCGCGGCCTTGAGCGGGTATCGACGAAATGTGCGGTGCCGTTTGTGAATATTCACCCAATCATGGCGCAGCATCGCGTTTGGCTGCCTTCGCGTACCACTGCCGAGCTTGCGCTGCGTTCTTGGGGACGCCGCGGCCGCTCTCATAGAGCCTGCCCAATTGCCGCATGGCGTCTGCATTCCCACGATCGGCACTTTTTTTGTACCAATTTATCGCTTGGATGTAGTCTTGCTGGATGCCGAGTCCCGCTTCATAGAATTCCCCGACCTTAGCCATGCTCACCTGGTCGCCCGCGGTGGCGGCGCCGCGATAGAGGCGGAACGCCTCGGCGACGTCTTTCGGGCCGCCAAGCCCCTTCTCGTACAGCGCCGCCAGCTCGGCCATCGCAAACGCTGACTTGAGCGCAACTGCTTTTGCGTACCAACTGCGCGCCTCGGCATAGTCCAACGGGACGATCGTTCCTTCGGAATAAAGCAGGCCAAGACTGTACATGGCGAGCGAACTGCCCAACGCGCTTGCCTTCTCATAAAGCTCGCGCGCCGTCGCGTAGTCGCCTCGCGCGATCGCCACGCGGGCCGCCTGAAGCGGAAATCTCGCCACTTGCGGAGAGCGCCGCATTGCCTCTTCGCACGCGCGGCCGGCCGCAACGACTGGGATTTTGCTCAACTCGACCCCGGCAGTGTTGTTCGGTCGCCCGCTGCCCAGCGGCGACGCAGCAAGGCGATCGCACTGCGCGATCGCGTTGAGGTCATCGTTCGACACCGGCTTGGTTGAAGCATTGGTTTCGCGCGAAGGCGCAACGAGCGTCACGTCAAGAGACTTTAACCGCGCTTCTGCTTCTTTTGCGTGGAGGCTTGAAGGAAACTTGTTAAGGAAGTCCGCGATCAGGTTCTTGTCGGTGGCATCCTTGATCGTCTGCCAGACCGTCTCGTCGGCTGGTAGGACTTCGCTCTTGACTTCGTCGGAATGGATCGAAATCGAAGGCTCCTTAAGATAGATGGGGCTGTTTGGCAGCGATCCGTAGACGAACGGCTGTTGCCTGCGATTGGTGTGCGACAGCACATCGTCACGAACCCTTCTGAACATCAAGTTGATGTCGAGCCCGGGCGATTGCAAATGACTTAGCAACGCCGCCGCATAAGGGCTGTTGCGACCGCCCCGATCGTCGTTGGTAGTGCCGTCCTTTGATGCGTAGGCTACAAGCACGTTCTGGGCCGGCTCGACCCTGGCCAGTCCGCGGTCGACGGAGCGGCCCTGAGCCGTGCGCCGCATTCGCGCCGCGAACGGATTGCTGCGACTGGCGTCGAGGATGACCACGCCCAAAATGGCGGCGCGGCCAACGGATTGCATGAGGCTGTTGAGCGCGATTGCTTCCTCGGCAACGTCAAGATCGGTGCGCAATTCGGCATCGACCGGAAGCAACCAGTTCTCGCCGCCCACCGCAAGCCCGTGTCCGCCGAAATACACCACGGCGAGGTCGGCATTTTGCGTCAATTCGTTGAACCTGCGAATCGCCCGGCGAAAATCTTCGTATGAAGCGTTGAACAGCTTGGTGGTTGCGAATCCCAAACGTTCGAAGGATTGTGCGATGTCGCCGGCATCGTTCAAGGTGGTCGGCAGTGGCGGCGCGTTTTGGTAAGTGCCATTGCCGATGATGAGAGCGACGCGATTTTGCGCTTGGGCGCAACCGCCCCATAGGCCTAAAAGCGCGGTCAGTGCCAATGCCAATGCCCAAGGCGTACGCACGCAGGTGCGGCGATTGACGGGCAAAATCGCCAGTCGCCGCAGCCTGCGGATCACTCTCCTGATGGAGCGGAGCTCACCGTTGCTTTCCATTGCCTGATCTCCGCGCCGGGTCCACGACTCAGCGGGGGACGTGGATCTGAACTCTCACGTCGACCCTAGGCGTGGCGGCGGGAGTAGCGACCGTTGGCGCTCTGCTGGCGGCGTTCGCAACACCTCTGGGGCCTCCGGTCCTGACAGCCGTCACGGTCTTGACACCCGTCGTGGTCTTGAGCGCGCCGGAGGCGTGCGAGCCGCCGCCCTGGTGAAGCTTCAAGGCTCCAGTGCCAACGTGGTGCTTGCCCGGTGCGTTGTGATTCGGCCCAACGCGACGGAACTGGGTCCTTGGGTCACCCCCTCCGCCGGCGGCTCCGTTAGATGGAGGAGTATTGGCAGCCTCGCCGGCAGGCGCGCCATCCGGTCTGGAATTGGGAAAATTCCACGTCGTCTTGACGGTGGGCACGCATCCGCTCGGATTCCCCAGCGCCTGACACAGGGCGAGGGTGAAGCGGATGTCCTCGGCGAAGTGCCCGATGTCCGGGAACCGTTCGAACGCCCGCAGACATTCGGGCGCTGTTTGGTCGTTGTCCAGGAAGCACTGCAGGACATCCGGGTCTGCCGCCGCCGTGGTTAGGACGGCCTCGTCCACATTGAGGAGCGGAGCGGATACGACGTGCACAGTAATCGGGCTCTGCCCGAGAGCGGCCAAACGGCTGTCGGCGACCACCCGCCGCTTCTTGCTGGGAAACTGGCCCACGAAGCGGCGTATCATGGTAGGGTCTTTGGTTTCCCTGATGACGTCCCAGGCCGTCTGGATGGCGGCGGTATCCCGGAGGAACCGTCGCGCGACCGCCTTCTCCGCCTGCTCGAATTCGGTGTCGGCAAAGCTCACGTGAGTGGCGGGCGGTGGCGCGGCGCCAGCCGTTGACGGGGGTGGGGTTTCGAGCGATGCGATCCGCACCTTGACGTCGGAAACGTGCGAGCTTGCGGGAAAGCGTTCGACAAACCGGGTCAGCGACGAGATGTCTTTGGTCGCCTTGAGAAACGACCAGGCAATCTCCGCCGCATCCGGCGGCGGCGGGTCGGCGGCGGTAACGGCGGTCGACGGCGGTTTGAAATAGATCTCGTCGCTCGAAAGTGATCCGTAAACAAATGGCTGCTGTTCGTTGTCCGTCGCCGCCATGACATCGTCGCGAACGTTCCTGAACAGGAAATCGACTTCAAGACCGGCCGTCTCGATGTGCTTGAGGAGCGCAGCGGTGAACGGGCTGTTGCGTCCGGCTCCATCGGCGGCGACGCTGCCGTCCCGCGCCGCATAGGCGACGAGCACGTTGTCGGCCGGTTCGACGGGCGCAAGCCCGAGGATTCGCACGCTTCGCGCGCTGGCTCTCTTCATGGTGGATTGAAAGGGGTTGTTCCGGCATGCGTCCAATATCACCAATCCCAGCGTCCTGGCTGCGGCCACTGCCTGCATGGCGGACTGCAGACTGATCGCCTCGGTACTGGCGTCCCCTTCGGTCTTGAGCTCTACATCCGTAGGCAGCAGCCAATTGCTGCCATTGATCTCGATACCATGGCCGGCAAAATATATAACCGCCATGTCGGCATTGTGCGCAGTCCGGCCGAAATCCAAGAGCGAGCGGCGCATCCCGTCGAAATCGGCGTCGGTGACGGTGCTGACCGCAAACCCCAGCCGCGTGAGCGCTGCAGAAATGTCCTGAGCATCGTGAGCGGGGTTCGGCAGGCTCGGCACCTTCGCGTAGGCGCTATTTCCCACGACGAGTGCGACCCGCGTCTGGGCGTGGGCGTGACCCGAAAGCGCGAACAAGGCCGCTGCCACCAACGGCATTAAGAAAGACAGCAAATGGCGCTTGAGCATGATTGATCGTCCCGAGGTTCATCGCCCGGCCGCGACATGACGCCGACAGCCAGCAAACTTCAAAAGCATGGCAGTTAGTGCCGCCAGCGTCAGTTCGAGTTCATTTTCAAATGAGGCGCAGACATCAAACGTGATGCGACCGCGCCCCCACCCGCCGCCGGATGAGGTCGAGGTGGCGGATCCGGGCCGCGCGCGCCGAACACGGACACCGGGCGCGGCCGGGTTCCGCTCCCTCTTTGTTCCGGCCTGCAAGAATGGCCAAACCGAGGCCTCGGGCCGTAGAGGTCGAAGAGTTCGGCAAAACCACAACCCGGACTTTCCCGGCCGGCGCGCCTCGATCGACTCAAAACTGCTTGCGCAGACCCACCTTCGCGAAGCCTCCGATCAGTTCGCCGCCGAAGCGAACCGATCCCCTAACATAAGCCGAGTAGCCGTTGTTGAAATCGACATTCAACTCCGGATCGACCTCGCCTCGCAGGAGGCCCTGGTCGGTCGGCGTGACCGGCACCGGGACCTGCACGGTGGCGACCGTCGTTCCATCGGCGATCACGTTGCTATAGGCCAGCACCGCCAGGGTCGGTTCGAAGCTGATGCCGTTGGAATTGAAGGCTGTTCCGAACCGCGCGCCGGCCTGCAGCCGCAAGGTGGAGCCATCCTGGAGACCCATCAGAGCCGCATTGTCGCCGAACATGGTGCGCGTGAAGCTGAAGCCCGCGGTGGGTTCGATAAAACTCGTCCCAAACTTGTTCTTGTACTGGATATTTCCGCTCAGGCCGGCGTTCGTCACGCCAATCGAGCTGTTGGGCAGGCCCAATCCATCCAAGTCTTCGTTGAGGTTCAGGAAATCGAGCTTCCCGACAAGGTCCGCCGAGAACGGGCCGTTGATATACATCGAATAAAGCCCGACACCCGGTCCTTCCAGGCGCAGCGAAGCGGGGCCGCCGGTCAGACTGATCCGGCTCGAAGTGTAGTTGGTCACCAACCCGGCCACAACGTAGTCGCCGGGTAGCCAGGCGTTTTGCCAAGTTCCGTCAAACCCTGCATGGACGCCGTAGGTGTCCTGCGTGCGCCCGACATCGTTAGCATTGAGCGGGTTGCGTTTTTCCCAGTCCCCAAGCCCCTCGACCCAGGCTGCCCAGGTCGGGCCGGCGGCCATTGCAGGCGATGCTTTGTAGATAGGATTCCTGTCAGCGCCATAGACAGGGCCCTTGTCGCCGTTCGGCGCATAGCCCAGCAGGCTCTCCTCACCACTGGACGGGGAGTAGGCCAAGGGCGAGGCGGTACTTGACTGCGAACCGAGCGGGCCCTGGAGCTGATCGCGCCTCGTGCGAAGCACACCTTGCACAGTGGAGAAGGAGAGCTGCTGCTGGGAAGCGGCTATCTGGCCGATGCTAGGAGTTGCAGAATGGCACGTTGCATTGGAAATGGCAGAAATCGGCGCCGTGAAGTCGCCCCGCGGCGGCCGGCAGCGTCCAGTCGTCGGATCCAGCGTCGAACCGGTAGGACAACTTAGGGTCTGGCAGCGCCCGCCCCCGAGGTTGGTGGAACCGGCGGGACAACTGCATATTGATTGCGCCTGAGCAAAATCGACACTGCCGAAAACCGCACAACCGAACAAAACCAAAAAAGCGAACGCACTTCCGCCGCGTGCTCTCGTCAATTTCATGGCAGCCCCCCAGATCAAAACGAAATTACAATACGAATTTTCAGATTCAGCAGCCGTTTCAGCCACGCGCAGACCGCCACGTATGTTTGGAGATTGCGTTTCAATTGAGAAATAAATGAGGCTAAAAACTGACTGTCGAAAACGTAGCCAATGAAAAATGAAGTCATCTCAATCCGTTGGACGGCACTGCACCGAGCGGATCAAATGAGAAATGACCGCAGTGTTGCAGGAAGGCCACGGCGATGAGTTGCGATTTACAACCAGCCGTTATCATGGGACGACCACTCGCCGGGGGCGCTTCGTT